>JAUNTE010000054.1:373-5034 GCA_030538855.1 Oscillospiraceae bacterium | reverse complement strand
AAGGTCTCGTTTTCTCGTATCAGCCCAGACGCCAGCTCTCGCTGAAAGCATTTTTAAAAGCATGCCCATCATACCCGGCTTCTCTATACGCCTTATTTTTACGCGCTTTCAGTTTTGGCACAGCTTCATAAATCTTTTACCGAAATCAATAGGCCCCCGACGTTTTATCAAAAACGCCGGGGGCCTGTTATTTTATACAAATGCTTTCGGCCGCTTGCCGGCTTTTTCTCAATCGCCGGTACGCTCGTCCAGCGGGACGTAAGAACGATGACCACAAATACTTTGATACGCTGGCCGAATGATTTTTCCAACATTGATGAGTTCTTCCATCCGATGAGCACTCCATCCGGCAATTCTCGCCATCGCAAAAATCGGGGTATATAATTCCAGCGGAAGATCCAGCATACTGTATACAAAGCCGCTGTAAAAGTCAACATTGCAGCTTACGCCTTTATAAATTTTCCGCTCTTCACTGATGATCTGCGGCGCAAGGCGCTCTACCTTGGAATATAGAGAAAACTCTTTTCCGCGTCCCTTTTCATCTGAAAGGCTTTTCACAAAGCTGCGCAGTAAGTTCGCGCGTGGGTCAGACAACGAATATACCGCATGGCCCATACCGTAAATCAGGCCGGCTTTATCAAACGCCTCTTTATGCAGCAGCGCTTTCAGGTAATGTGCGATCTCTTCCTCGTCTTCCCAGTCGGCGATATTTTGTTTCATATCCTCAAACATGCGTACCACTTTTATGTTCGCACCGCCGTGTTTCGGCCCTTTTAACGAGCCCAGCGCCGCCGCAATGGCAGAATAAGTATCTGTACCTGAAGAACTGACCACATGCGTCGTAAAGGTAGAGTTATTGCCACCGCCGTGCTCGGCATGCAGCACCAGCGCCACATCCAGGATACGCGCTTCCAGCTCGGTATATTTGCTGTCCGGGCGCAGTAGATATAAAATATTTTCCGCCGTTGAAAGCTCAGGTTGCGGGGCATGGATATAAAGGCTGTTGCCGCCCCGGTAATAAGAAAACGCCTGATATCCATATACTGAAAACAGCGGAAAGGTGGCGATCAGCGACATACACTGCCGCACCACGTTCGGCAGCGCGATATTGTCCGGGTCATCGTCGTAAGAATACATGGTAAGTACGCAGCGGGCAAGGGTATTCATCATATCTGACGCCGGCGCCTTCAAAATCACGTCTTTTACAAAATTGCGCGGCAGCCTGCGGTAAAACGCCAATTGCTCGGTAAAATCTTTCAGCTGCGGCTGGGTGGGCAGCTCGCCAAACATCAACAGATAAGCCACTTCTTCAAACCCAAATCGTTTTTCTTTGATAAACCCCCGTACGATCTCTTCAACGTCGATACCACGGTAGAAAAGCTTTCCTTCGCACGGTCTTTCTTCCCCGTCCACCAGCTCTTTCGATTTGATCTCTGAAATTTCCGTCAGTCCAGCCAATACGCCTTTGCCGTTCATATCACGTAATCCGCGTTTTACGTTATATTTCTCATAAAGCTCCAGCGGCATCGTGCTGTTGCTGCGGCAAAGTTCGGCCAGTTTTTCAACCGCCGGCGTTACTTCTGAATAAGGATTTACAGACATTCTCAACTCTCCCCTCTGTCCTTTTGGACCTGTGTTTGTAAAACTTTTGTCATAAATACTTTTTTATTATAACACAACTTTCATTAATTTTTTGTTAAATTTATTCTTTTTTTGCATTTAATTTTAAACATTTTAAAAGTGAATCCGCCGTTCTCTGCAAAGCTTCGCATTGTTCCGGGTCCATTTCCGGCGTGTCTGCCAGCGGAAAAGCGCGCCCCAGCGCGCGATATTTTTCAAGACATAATTTGCGAAACGGCAAAAGCTCGATCTTTTCAAGGTTTGAACAGCGCGCCGCCTTTTCCGTCAAAGCCCTGATATATTCCTCTTTCGCCGTGATCCCCGGCGTCACAACGTGCCGCACCCATAAGGGGATACCCCTTTTTTCCGTCTCCCGCAAAAATGTCTCGATCAGCTCAAAATCCGCGCCGCAGCATGTCCTGTATTCCTCCGCCGTCAAAAACTTGAAATCCACTAAAACCAGATCGGTGTGCTCCAGTACCCCGGCGGCCTCTGCCACAGGCCACGCGCCCGAGGTATCCAGCGCGGTATGAACGCCCCTTGCATGCAGCTCTTTAAAAAAGGCCGCCACAAACGCGCTTTGGGCCAACGGTTCGCCGCCCGTTACCGTAACGCCGCCGTCCGCCCCAAAATACGGCTTCATCCTCTCGGCTTTTCGGGCCAGCTCCTCCGGCGTGGTCTCCTCTCCCTCCTGAAAATTCCAGGTATCAGGATTATGGCAATAAACACAGCGGAAGGGACACCCCTGCATAAAGACGACATACCGCAGCCCCGGGCCATCCACCGCGCCTAAAGACTGCACAGAGTGTATCTTTCCCTTACACATATTCATGAAAGGTACGTGCAATCACTTCACGCTGCTGCTCACGCGACAGTTTATAAAAGTTGACGGCATAGCCGGATACCCGTATGGTAAGGTTTGGATAATTTTCAGGATGCTCATAAGCGGCCAGCAATGTTTCGCGGTTGAGAACATTGACATTGAGGTGATGGGCCTGCTGGCTGAAATAGCCGCTCAATATCTGTACTAAATTTTGATACCGCGCTTCATCGTTTTTCCCAAGTGCCTCCGGGATAATAGAAAAGGTATTTGAAATGCCGTCCCGGCATACGTCGTACCGCAGCTTTGCCACAGAGTTGAGGCTGGCCAGCGCGCCGGATACATCGCGCCCCGCCATGGGGTTGGCACCGGGGGCCAGCGGTTCTCCGTCCTTGCGCCCGTCAGGGGTGTTGCCCGTTTTCTTTCCATACATCACGTTTGAGGTGATCGTCAAAATTGATAACGTATGCTCGGCGTCACGATAAAGCGGATTTTTTTTCAGTTCATCGCTGAACGCCTTTACCTGTTCGCAGGCGATGGCGTCCACCCTGTCGTCGTCATTACCAAAAGCAGGATATTCCCCTTCGATTTCATAATCCGTGATCAGGCCGGTTTCAGCATCGCGCAGGCATTTTACTTTTGCATATTTTATTGCCGAAAGCGAATCCGCCATGCAGCTCATCCCGGCGATGCCAAACGCCATAAACCGGTGTACCTCGCTGTCGTGCAATGCCATCTGCGTTTTTTCATAGGCGTATTTGTCATGCATGTAATGGATGATATTCATAGCGCTGACATACGTTTTGGCAAGCCATGGCCGGTAGATGTCCAGCAGCTTCAGCACCTTATCATATTCCAGATATTCTCCCTGATATGGCTCGTGCACCGGCCCGACCTGCACGTTTTTTTTCTCGTCTTTGCCGCCGTTCAAACTAAGCAGCAGCAGCTTTGCGATATTGGCCCTTGCCCCAAAAAACTGCATCTGCCTGCCCACCTGCATGGCAGATACACAGCAGGCGATGGCGTAGTCGTCGCCATAAACAGGGCGCATCAGGTCGTCGTTCTCATATTGCAGCGCATCGGTGTCACAAGAGACTTTTGCCACAAAACGCTTCCATGCAGGCGGCAGCTGCTCCGCCCATAAAACCGTCAGATTCGGCTCGGCCGCAGGGTTGATATTATACAGCGTATTCAAAAGCCGGTAGCTGTTTTTTGTCACCATATGGCGCCCATCAAGGCCCACACCGCCGATTGCCTCGGTGATCCACATCGGGTCTCCGCCGAACAGCTCATTATAATCCGGCGTCCGCAGATGGCGGGCCATGCGCAGCTTCAGGACGAAATCGTCCATGATCTCCTGCGCCTGTTTTTCGGTAAGCGTTCCAGCCGCAAGATCCCGTTCAAAATAAATATCCAAGAAGGTCGAGACGCGCCCAAGGCTCATCGCCGCACCGTTCTGCTCTTTGATAGAAGCCAAATATCCAAAATACAGCCACTGTACCGCCTCGCGGGCATTTTCAGCGGGGCGCGCAATATCAAAGCCATAAGCCGCGGCCATCTTTTTCATATCCTCCAGCGCCGCGATCTGGTCATGAAGCTCTTCCAACGCGCGGATATTATCCCCCAGCATGGCGCGTTTTCCATATTCCCGCTGGTCTGCTTTTTTGGCTCCTATCAGGCGGTCAACGCCATACAGCGCAACACGGCGGTAGTCTCCAATAATACGGCCTCTGCCGTAGGCGTCCGGCAGGCCGGTAATCAGCCCACAGTGGCGCGCGGCTCTGATCTCTGCGGTATAAGCGTCAAAAACGCCGTCGTTATGCGTTTTATGATAGCGAAACGCCTCTTCTATATCTTTTGACACCTCATAGCCGTAAGCTTTACAGGCCTCGCGCACCATACGCATGCCCCCAAACGGATTACAGGCGCGTTTCAGCGGCTCATCGGTCTGCAGCCCCACGATGATCTCATTTTCTTTATCCAGATACCCCGGAGCGAAGGCCGTCGCCGTGATGACGGTTTCCGTATCGATTTTCAGTACGCCGCCTTTTTCATGCTCGGCCTGCAGCAGGGCTTCAAATTTCTCGCGCAGCGCCGCCGTGCGCGGGGTAGCTTTTTCTAAAAAACTTTCGTCTCCGTCATAGGGGTGGTAGTTACACTGAATAAAGGCCCTGACGTCGATCTCCTGCTCCCATTTCCCGTTTTGAAATCCATCCCATGC
>JAUNTE010000054.1:0-363 GCA_030538855.1 Oscillospiraceae bacterium | reverse complement strand
CTTGAATAAAAAAGAGCAGCCTCCAGTTACGGTGCTGCCCAGACGGTCGGCGTATCAGTAAAACCGCTGTTCCCCGGTGGTATCCCACCTTTACCCGTCAGTCTCAGCGGCTTTTATTACTTTTTTATCATACCATGCCGTTTTCCCCTTGTCAATTCTTTTTCAAAAAAATACACCAAATATAGATAAATTTTCGCATTGTAACACAATATATCGTTGAAACGTCTTTTGTCTTTTATAAATAACCGTTTACAGGTATTGCCAAAGCCTGTTGTTTTATGTGATAATAAATAAAATTTTGCAAATGAAAAAAGGAGGAGCATATGGGAAATGAGATTATGAAGATGAGCGAAGTGGCCGATG
>JAUNTE010000350.1 GCA_030538855.1 Oscillospiraceae bacterium | reverse complement strand
GCTGTATATCGTTCGGCCACATGCGCGGGGAATCCCGCGTCCATGAACTCCTGACGCAGTCGGCTTTCCTCGGCGCGCAGGGCGCGGCTCTGCTCCCGGCGTTCGGCCAACCGGAGCGCGGCGGCATCAAGCTGTTCCGCCGGATTGAACTGACGGGCTTCGGTCCCGGTGAGACCGTCTGGCTTTTGGCGCACGGCATCCAACAGCGCGGCGCGTTCCGGCCCGGCAGGCATGGAAAGGATGCGTATCAGCGGCACTTCCACGGGTGCGCCTGAGGCCAGGGCCGCTTGCATCTGCTCCACGGTCAGGCCGAGTTGAGAGAGTCGCGCCGGGGTATCCGTGGACCCGGTGGGCACCGGAGCTTCCTCCTGCACCTGATCCTGACTGCGGATGTATTCGCCCTGGGCAAAACTGGTCAGGCTTTGCGGATCAAGGAAAACCGTGCGCGCGTCCTGGGGGACAAGGTTGCCGTAAGCCGCTTCAAAGGCCTCGCGGCTCTTGCCCTTGAGCTTGGTAGCGTCGCCCACCTCGGCGGCCCGGCTCAAAGCTTCGCCAAAAGCAATCCGCTGTCCGGCTTCCGCCTCCTGCCCGGCCACCTCGGCAATGGCGGCGGCCACGCCGCGCTGCTCCGGGGGATAGCTGCCAGGATCAAGGGCGGGCTGTTCCACACCGGAGTTGCGCCCGGCTATGGCGTGCATGCCCCCGCCCATGATTCCGGCATAGAGAATCGGGGTCCAGTCTTTGACCCCTTCCAAGACCCGGTTCCAGACTTTGGCTGCGTCCTCGTTCTTGGCAATGCCTTCCAGCGCGCCCTGAATGGGATTCTCCGCATATTCGGTCACGCCCTCCACGGCTGCGGCGCGCAGGGTGTTAATGGCGGTCTGAATCTTGGGCGGGAGCTGTGCCACAGCCTGATCCAGCCGCGCGCCTGCCACGTTCATAGCCCGCTCTGCAAGATGGTTGGCCGTGCGCGGAGCCACCTGCGGCAACATGGCGTCCAGGCCCATTCTTTCCAGAAGGGCTGTTGCCATGCCGAACGCCGCAGAACTGAGCATAGCGTTTCCCACGGGCACGTTATCCCGGCGCAACTGCTCATAGTGGGCCGCGCCTTCCTGGCTGCCGCCCATGACGGCCCCGGCTGCGGGGTTTGCCACATACGCCGCTATGGTTGGAAGCATTTTCGCTGCCATGTCCCCCACGTTGCCCACCACGGCGGCTAGACCTTCGTCCGAAAGCAGCCTGGTCCAGTCTTTGAAGATTTCCTCATTGCTCAGACGCCCGGCAGAAGGGAGAAGCTCGGCCAGCAACGCGCGGGAAACATCAGCCTGACGGCGGCCAAAGCGTTCTATCGCCGCCCCGGCATCGCGCATACCCACCGCCTGCATGGCCCCACCCACCACCTGGACGCCCTGATAAGCGGATTCCGCGATATTGAGCGGTGCGCGCGGGAGCGCATTGAGCAGTTCCGCACCGGTCCTGCTGCGATTGATTGTCTCAACGCCCTTATGGAACAGGTCAGCCGGGGCGGACAACAACTTATTGAACTGGTCAGCCAGGGGCACTTCCGTATGAATGAGACTGGCGCTGTCCAGATCACCCAGCACCTGCACCGTGTCCGTGGAGAGGTCACCCATTGCATCCAGGGCCAACTCGCGCGCCGCTCCGGACGCCAGCTTTTCATCTTCAAGGCTGGTATAGGTCGGGATGCCTTTACCCTCCCGCACCTTGAAAGCCGTCACCGCCGCGTCCTGCGACTTGCCCAGCGTGTAGGAGAGTACGCGCCGGGCCTGGGCCTCGGTGTTTTCGGCGGCCTGGACAGCGTCGGGGGTGTGGATTTGTACGGGGCGGGTCATCTTTGCCTGGGCCTCCGGGGAAAGCTCATGCTGAGCAAAGGGGTTGACGGCCTCGACGACCATAATTTCTTGAGACATTATTTCACCTCCCCTTCCAACCAGTCGTTGTAGTAAACCTGCCTATTTTCTTCGTTCACAGCATAGCCCAAGCTTTCTAGACGCCGGTCAATCCACGGGATAGCCTCCTTAGGAATCTCCACAAGGCGAAAAGAGGGGTTTTCGCGTCGAATGCGCGGGAAGTTATAGGCTGGTTCTTGCTTTCCAGAACCCCAGCCACTACCGGAAAACCAAGCATCATTTTTCACGCTGATTTTTCTGGCAAGCTGTCGAGCGGCCTCAAGCCGTTGTGCCGGATCAGTGAGGCCCGTCATTCTGGACAAAATGATCCTGTAACCCGCCGTGGCCTGAGAACGGGTGTAGCCGAAATCATCCACCAGCGAATCGGTTATTTCATC
>JAUNTE010000349.1 GCA_030538855.1 Oscillospiraceae bacterium | reverse complement strand
ATTTTACTGTCGGGCGGTTTTTTACGCGGGTATATGATTTGTTGGGATGTTAAAGACAAAAGTTTTTATGGTAAGAACCTTCCGGCTGTGTCGGAGAGGGCGAAAAAACTTTCGGGTACGTTAGAAAAATAGAAACTGCAAACAGAAAATACAGACGCGATCATCTGAAATTGTCTGCCTTAGGTGAACCTTGGCGGGCGTCGTTTGTAATATGCGCCTTGAGGCGCGGCCCGCCCGCATAAGGGGCCCCGCCAACTGTGCTGGTGGGGCCCCTTTTCATAACTTATTCTTTTTGCATAGTTCACCTGAAAAGCGGAGAGGCGCTCTCGATAATCACGAGATCGCATCTCCGCTTTTTTATTGCATTCGGAAACCACCGGCTCTGCCGGTGGAGGTACTGCGTAAAAGCTTTCGCTTCAAGCGTCAGAGGCGGGTCGACAAACAGCGGCCTTCCGATTGGAGGAAACCTTCAGCAGAAAGGATGTGTTTTAACAGCGCAAGGACACGCAGTGCAGATGAAAAATATTCCAGCGCGTCTTGAGCTGCCTGCCGGTAACAGGCACTGATAGGGTCTGCGCATACCATCGGCTTAGCCGGAGGTTTTGACTTTTTTACCGGTAATGTATTTATGCATCGGCGATGGGCGGCGGTTTTATTTTATATAGATAGGCCATTTGAGTACCGGAGGGCAGGAATGGCAAAAGGGTAAGGATAGGCACGCCCTTTTAGTACGCCCCGGCCGGCTGTGTGGGGCGGCTTTGCGTTTTGCCCCGGCTCATACGCTTCTCTAAACATTTAAAAGCGGAGAAAGAGCAATGCGTTCTTGACGTTTAACCGGCAGGTGCTTTGAGTATGTAAAATAAACCGGAGAAGCAGAACCGGCATGGGCTGCGGCAGCTGCGCCGTCAGGGCATAGTATCGCGGGGGCGTTTCATCCGCCATATGCCTTATGGCACGCGCTGGAATATGGCGCTAAATTGTTTATGTACGATACCGTCAGGCAAATGGGCCTGTTTGGCAAGATGGAGAACGGCGATACCATTGCCGCCGTTGCCGAAAACATCAAACAGTGAAGTGGTTTGAAAATGATAAAGAGGAAAAAGTTCATTTTTGCATCTTAGATAATGAGACCAAAAAGAATGTGACGGCCAAGCCCGAAGGATACATCAACGCAGAGGGCCTTCAAGCAGCATCCGCCATGCGGCAAAACAAGCGCCGGAGCAGATGCCCGGCGGCAGCCCCGATAGGCAATGGCGGATACAGAAAAAACCTTCTGTATGCGCTTTTTCAATATCCTGAAAAAGTTTACCATAAGCATGGAGAAAGTAGAAGCAAAGACACCAGGGCCAGACAGCGGTATATGTGTACCGGCAGAGTAAAACGGGCAGGCAAATTTACAGAAAAAGTACGGGGACCCTCCTGAATTGGAAGGGGCCCCTTGTGCTTTTCGTCAAAAAACTTGTGTCAAAAAGCCAATGCTTTTCGCAAAAAATCGGTGTTTATCTTATAAAATTATAAAATGATGCTTTTCCGTTGCAAAGTGAGAAACTTTGCATTATAATAATCTGGATGAGGTTCCAAGAAAATATTTGCTGGTTTACATCGCTTTATTCTCTGCGTGAAGACGGCGTTTTCATTTTACATTTTAGAAGAGTACGGCTGTGACGGCCAAGAAAGCTTATGAAAAAGCATTATAAAGCCTTGCGCTGCCGCGCTGATAAAAGATGTTTCGGCGGCTGAAAGACAATATTTGCACTTCTGCGCTTGTGGCCCGCCTTGACGGCGACAGGTTTTCTGTTTTATATGGAACCTTTAGAAAATATGAAAAGGCTGGCAGCGCGTATTTTTATGCGGTATCGGGCTTTTATGGCGGGCGAGGCCCCGGCCGGTACCGGCGCTGCGCTGACATGGTAAAACAGCGTTGCTGATAAGGGGCTGTTTTGGGGTATCGAAAGGCCCTTGATTCAGCCCACAAGACAAAGGAAACCGACAGCGGCTTATGACGACGCGATGAAGGGGAGTCTGATCTCCCGTATCCGGCAGCCTTTCAATAAAACCAAAGAGGGGGAAACCATATGAAATACGGCTTGTCCAGAGGGATCGCTTGTATGTTGAGCATTGCCCTGATGCTTACGGCTTTGGCGGGGTGCGGCCAACAGACGCCAAAAGAAAAAACGGTGATCAAGGTCCTCTATTCAAACAACTTTCATCAGGTGGAAGCTCTGGTAGAATCCACATATGACGATATTGATCTGCAGGTAGAGATGACTCCCTACTCCAGCGAACAGCTGCGGCGTCTGGAAAGAAA
>JAUNTE010000053.1 GCA_030538855.1 Oscillospiraceae bacterium | reverse complement strand
GCCCCTTTTCAAGCGTGGGGATTTCAAAAAAGTCGTAGATATATTTGGGTTCTGTTTTATATAAGATCGTTTTGATCTTCGAGTACTTATCGTAGGCGTTTTTAAGATATTCCTTAAATACAATTTAAAAATTGATCTTAAACTTCTCCCACTCATCCCGCGATAGTTCCATCACTTTTTTTACAATGGGGTCAGCATATTTTTCTAAAAGCATCTTTACATATTCCGTATCTGGTATGGCCATATTTGCCCCTCCCTCATATCTCATTTTTAATTACCGCATTTATCAAAACCGTTTTGCGCGTCAGGCCGTCGATCGTCAATATCAAAAACAGTTTTTTCATCCGGCAGTCTTTCTGCTATCAGGATAGCAAATCTTCCATATTTTTACAAGAAAATCGATCGATTAAATTCCACATCATTTTTATGCGGGCAATGCAGCGTCTTTTTAAAACAGGCCCTCCCGCCGCGGAAACAACCGCGGCGGGAGGGCCTGTTATTTTTCTATTGATAAATTTTCACTCTTTCAGGCCATACGGCTCAAACTGGTAGGCGTCTTCCACACGGGCCAGCCCCTCTATATAGATGCCGTCGGGCCGGTACTCCTCAGCCGTCACCCTGCCGCTTGTGCGCAGGGCGGCCGCCAGCGGGGCCTTCTCATAAGGCAGCAGCACCTTTACCGGGCGCATCCGCCCGTTCAGCACGGCCTGTACCCGCCGCATCAGCTCATCAAGGCCCTGTCCGGTTTTGGCCGAGACGGCAACGGCCTCTTTATCAAAAAGCACGCCGCGCAGCATATCGCATTTATTATATACCGTCAGCTGGGGCAGCTCTTCGCACCCAAGGCTCTTCAGCACCTCGTCGGTAACACGCAGCTGGGTCTCGGCCTGCGGGTCGCCCGCGTCGCACACCTTTAAAATCAAATCGGCATATTTCGCCTCTTCCAGCGTGCTTTTAAAGGCCTCGACCAAATGGTGCGGCAAACGGCTGACAAACCCCACCGTATCGATCAAAATAACTTCAAGGCCGTTTTCCAGCGTGTACTGCCGGGCGGTGGGGTCCAGCGTGGCAAACAGCATATCCTGCGCCAGCACCTCGCTTTTGCACAGGCGGTTGAGCAGGCTTGATTTTCCCACATTGGTATAGCCCACCAGCGCCACCACCGGCACGCCGTTTTTCCGGCGGCTCTTCCGGGTCTGGGCGCGGCGTTTTTCCAGCTCCTCCAGCTTTTTTTGCAGCTGGGTAATGCGTTCACGCAGGTAACGGCGGTCATATTCCAGCTTACTTTCACCCGCGCCGCGCCGCGCGCCCGCACCGCCGCCGCCACCGCCGCCCTGACGCGACAGCTCGGGCCCAAGGCCGATGAGCCGGGGCAGCCGGTAGCGAAGCCGGGCCAGCTCGGTTTGATATTTGCCCTCGCTGGTGACGGCCCGTTTCTCAAAGATCTCCAAAATCAGCATCGTGCGGTCGATCACCGGCTTTTCGATCGCCCGTTCGGTATTTTTCAGCTGCACACCGGTCAGCTCGTCGTCAAAAATACACAGGGACACGCCCAGATTTTCCGCCGTAAGGCGCGCCTCTTCCAGCCTTCCTTCTCCCAGATAGGCCGCGTTGTCCGGCGCGTCCCTTTTTTGGCAGAGGACGCCCGCCACCTCGTATCCGGCGCTCTCGGCCAGCGCCGCAAGCTCATCCAGGCTGCGCTGGGCGTCCCAGCGGCCATAATCGGCGGCTAAAAGCAGTACCTTGCAGGGGGCCTGTTCCAATTCTTCCATGCTGTCTCCTTTTTCATAAACGGCCGCGGCCGTCATATCTATTGGTATATCTTACTTTTCATCTTGTCATCTTGCCGCCGTCTCTGCGGCGCGGCAGCCGGCCGCGCAAACGCTTGGGCCAAGCCTCCGGCCCCAAACGGCTGGGGGCGCCGCCTTTGCCGCCCGGTTAAAAACGGCCCGTGCCCATCGCCCGCGCCTTTAGGCAACCCGCTTCTCCTTGACAAAACGGGCCTTCCCTGCTGGTTACTCTCGCTCACGGTAAGATTTTCTATTATAGTATACCACGTTTCAGGCATTTAAAAAAGACAGACCGCACCCTGCCGCTTTACACATTCTTTACCGTTTTCATACCGCCGCGCGATAGTTCCCGTTCTTTTTTCAAGGTATGCTGTAAACACATCTGAAAGGAGTATCGATCATGAAAAAGATTTTGTCATTCATCTGTGTTCTGGCCCTTTGCGGGGCCGTATTTGCAGGCTGCAGCGCCGCAGACGCCGGTTCCTCGGCAGTGCAGTCCTCTTCTCCGGCCGGCGACAGTCCTTCAGCCGCCGACGGCTCCTCCGCCGTGACGTTGTCCGGTATCGTCGCCACCGGCGGTTCCACCTCGATGGAGAAGGTCATCGGCGCGCTGGGTGAGGCCTTCGCCACCCAAAACCCGGACGTACAGGTCACCTATGACCCCACCGGCAGCGGCGCAGGTATCACTGCCGCCCAAAACGGCACCGCCGACATCGGCCTCTCAAGCCGCGCGTTAAAAGAGGAAGAAGCCGCCGGGCTGACCGGTACCGTAGTGGCCCTGGACGGCATTGCCATCATCGTGCACCCCGACAACCCCGTCTCTGACCTGTCGATGGAACAGCTGAAACAGATCGCCGACGGCAGCGTCACCAACTGGAAGGACGTGGGCGGCGGCGACGCCGAGATCGTCCTGATCGGACGCGAGGCGGGCAGCGGCACCCGGGACGGCTTCGAGAGTATCCTTGACGTGAAGGACGCCTGCCAATACGCCCAGACGCAGAACGCCACCGGCGGCGTCATCGCAACGGTGGCCTCCAACACCGGGGCCATCGGCTACGCCTCTCTCTCAGCGGTGGGCGACAGCGTCAAAACCCTGAGTGTGGACGGTGTGACCCCCACCGAGGCCACCGTTAAAGACGGCAGCTATCAGGTACAGCGGCCCTTCCTGTTTGTGACGAACAGCACGGCGGCCCTCTCGCCCCAGGCCCAGGCTTTTCTGGCCTTCGCGCAAAGCCCCGAAGCCGCTGAGATCATCTCCGCCGCAGGCGCGGTATATCCCGGCTGAGAGGGTCTTACCCACGGCCGCCCTCCGGCCCAGCCCTTTCGCGCCTTTCTCCGGCCTGATTTGTTCCGGTGAAGGGCGCTTGCCGATCATCAAGCGGCGGCAGAGGCCTAACGGCCTCTCCCCGCTTTTTTTACACAAAACGGTTCACGATTTTGGAGCTTATCGATCATGAAAGAAAAAGATTCCGTGTGGCGCCGGCTGTCAAAGCTTACCGAACGTGTGATGAACGCGCTGTTCTTTTTGTGCGGCATGACAGCCATCGTCTTTGTCCTGCTCATCACCCTCTATCTCGCCGCAGCGGGCATCCCCGCCATCCGTGAGATCGGGCTGATCGACTTTTTATTCGGCCCTGAGTGGAAAAGCACCGCCGCCGCGCCCTCCTTCGGCATTCTTCCGCTCATCCTCACTTCGGTTTACGGCACGGCGGGCGCGGTGCTGCTGGGGGTGCCCGCCGGGGTGCTGTGCGCCGTCTATCTTGCAAAATTCGCGCACCGGCGGGCGGCGCGTTTTCTGCGCAGCCTGGTCGATCTGCTGGCCGGTGTGCCCAGTGTGGTATACGGCCTTTTAGGTATTATCGTTCTGGTGCCCTTCATCGCCGACGTGTTCCGTCTGGCCAGCGGCGCCAGCCTTTTGTGCGCCATGCTGGTGCTGACGGTGATGATCCTGCCCTCCATCATCAGCATCAGCGAGACGGCGCTGCGCGCGGTGCCGCAGGAATATGAAGAGGCCAGCCTGGCCCTGGGGGCCACTTACCCCGAGACCGTTTTCAAAGTGACGCTGCCCGCCGCTAAAAGCGGCGTTGCCGCGGGCATCGTATTAGGGGTGGGCCGCGCCATCGGCGAGGCGATGGCCGTCATGATGGTGGCGGGCAATATCCCCAATATGCCGGGCCTTTTCAAAAGCGTGTCCTTTCTCACCACCGTCATCGCACAGGAGATGAGCTATTCAGGCGGGCTGCAGCGGCAGGCGCTGTTCAGTATCGCGCTGGTGCTGTTCGTCTTTATCATGGCCATCAATTTTTTACTGCACGCCGTACTTAAAAAAGGAGAAAAACGCTGATGGACAAAAACAGCCGCACTGCGCCCTCTCTTTTAAAGGGCGGGCTCTCGCCCAAAAGAAAGCTGTACGGGGCCGTACTGAAAAACGCCTCCCGCCTGTGCGCCGCTGCGGTCGGGCTGCTGGGGGCGGAAATGTTGGTTTTTATGTTAATAAACGGCTTTGAAAGCCTTTCCTGGAAGGTGGTAACATCCAGCCCCAGTATCCTCAAAAAAATCGACGGTATCCTGCCCAACATCCTCAACACCTTATATATCATCCTGCTGTCGCTGCTCATCTCTCTGCCTTTGGGGGTGGGGGCCGCCATCTATTTGAACGAATACGCAAGGCCCGGCAGGCTGACGGCCGCCGTCTCTTTCGCGGCCGAGACGTTGGCCGGTATCCCCAGTATTTTATACGGTCTTGTGGGGATGCTGTTTTTCTGTCAGCTGCTGGGCCTGAAAAGCAGCCTTCTGGCCGGGGCCCTCACCCTGGCCGTCATGATTTTACCCACCCTGCTGCGCACCGCGCAGGAGGCCCTGAAAACCGTACCGGACAGCTACCGCGAGGGCGCTATGGCGCTGGGGGCCACCCGCTGGGCCGCCGTGCGCACCGTGGTGCTGCCCTCCTGCGTGGACGGCATCCTCACCGGCTGCATTTTGGCGGTAGGGCGCATTATCGGCGAGAGCGCCGCCCTTTTATTCACCGCGGGCAGCGCGGCCGTGCTGATGGACAGCCTGTACCGCACGCTCACCTCGTCGGCGGGCACCCTCTCGGTGGCGCTGTATGTCGAGGTGGCCGAGCGGGGCCGGTTCGACCTTGGCTTCGCCATCGCACTGGTGCTGCTGCTTTTGGCGGCGGTCATCAATCTGGCGGCAAAGGCCGTCGGCAAAAAATGCAGAGCAAGGAGGTGACAGACATGCAGCAACCCATTTTGACAGTGAAAGAGCTGTCGCTTTATTACGGAAACTTTCAGGCTTTAAAAAAGGTATCCGCCGAGATCCCCGAAAAACGTATCACCGCCCTGATCGGCCCCTCAGGATGCGGAAAAAGCACGTTTTTAAAAACCCTCAACCGCATGAACGACCTCATCCCCGGCGCCCGGGTGGAAGGGCTGGTAAGCTACCGGGGCGAGGACATCTACCAAAAAGACGTGGACGTGACGCTGCTGCGGAGGCAGATCGGCATGGTTTTTCAGCGGCCCAACCCCTTCCCCATGAGCATCTACGACAACATCGCCTATGGGCCCCGGCTGTTCGGGGTAAAAAACAAAGCCGAGCTGTCCCAGCTGGTAGAGGAGAGCCTTCGCGGGGCCGCCCTGTGGGACGAGGTGAAAGACCGGCTGAAAAAAAGCGCCCTTGGGCTCTCGGGCGGGCAGCAGCAGCGGCTGTGCATCGCCCGCGCCCTGAGCGTGCAGCCCGCCGTGCTGCTGATGGATGAACCCACCAGCGCGCTCGACCCCGCCTCCACCGCCCGTATCGAAGAGCTGATGTCCACGCTGCGCAGCCGCTATACCATCGTCATCGTCACCCACAACATGCAGCAGGCCGCGCGTATCAGTGACCGCACCGCTTTTTTTCTTTTGGGTGAACTGATAGAGATGGGCGATACCGAGGCCCTGTTCGCCCTGCCCAAAGACAAGCGCACCGAGGATTATATCACCGGCCGTTTTGGCTGAGCGATTGTATTCCGGCAAATATTTTGTATAATGAAAAGAGGAGAGCCCATGACGCCGAGACAAGAATATCTCACGCAGCTGTCGCTTTTGCAGGAGGAGCTTCTGCGGATGGCCGCCGCTGCCTCCGACGCGGTGAAAGAGGCGCTGCAGGCGCTGGAGAACCGTGACAAAGAAGCCTGCCGCGCCGTCTGCGCGGGAGACCGCGACATCGACGCGATGGAGCGAAGCATCGAGCACCGCTGCCTCACCATGCTTCTGCGTCAGCAGCCGGTGGCAAAAGACCTTCGCCAGGTGTCAGCGGCGCTCAAGATGATTACCGATCTTGAACGCATCGGCGACGCGGCGGCGGACATCGCGGGCATCGCCCTGCGTCTGGCCGATGTGCCGCATCTCACCGCCGAGATAGACCCCCTCAAGGCGTTGGCCGCCCCGGCGCGGCGTATGGTAGAGGACGCTATCACCGCCTATGTGAACGGAGACCTCGGCCTCGCCCGCGCCACCATCGCCCTGGACGACGAAGTGGACGACGGCTTCAACGCGCTGAAACACGCCCTTGCCCAGCGTATGCCTATGGCGGACGAAGACCTTGACCTGATGTTTGACCTTTTGATGATCGCCAAATATTTAGAGCGGGTGGGAGACCATGCCGTCAACCTGTGCGAGTGGGCTGAATTTTGTAAAACCGGCGTACACAAAGATTCTTTGATCGTCTGAGGCGGGACGGGCCCCTGTCCGCCCCGCGCAAAAAGGCCGCCTGTTTCCACTGCCCTTTCGGGGCAGCGCAATAAACGCCGCCCGCCGTCTTCCGCGCCCGGCACGGGTACACTGCCGGGGCGGCCCGTCTCAAAAGCGGGTAGAAAAAGGCGGCGCGGCCCGCCTTTATAACGCAAAGGGCTGACACGGCAAAAACGCGCCCGTCCTTTCTTTTCAATTTATTGTAACAGAGGAGATACCCTATGGCGTCCAAGATCTATCTGATAGAGGATGACGAGAACATCCGTACCCTGCTGCTGGCGGCCATGCGCGCCAGTGGCTTTGAACCCCGCGCCTTTGAGAGCGCGCCCCCCGCCCTTGCCGCCATGCGGGACGACCCGCCCGACGCGGCGGTGTTTGACATTATGCTGGAGGGGACGGACGGTATAGAAGCCCTGCGTCAGGTGCGGGCCGACCCCGCTTTGTGCGGCCTGCCTGTCATGATGCTGACCGCCAAAGATACCGAGCTGGACAAGGTGACCGGCCTTGACGCGGGGGCGGACGACTATATGACCAAGCCCTTCAGCGTACTTGAACTGTGTGCCCGGGTGCGCGCCCTATTGCGCCGGGGCGGGGCCGGACAGCAGCAGACGGTATATACCTGCGGGGGCCTGCGGCTGGATGAAGACCTGCACGAGGCCACGCTGGACGGCCGGACGCTGGAACTGACCTTAAAAGAATTTGAGCTGCTGCGCGAACTGATGCGCCAAAAAGGGCGCACCGTCCCGCGTGAAGAGCTTTTACAGCGCGTTTGGGGCTACGCGTATCTGGGCGAGACCCGTACGCTGGACATGCATATCGGCACTCTGCGCCACAAATTGGGCGACGACGCTGAAAACAGCCGCTATATCAAAACGGTACGGGGCGTCGGGTATCGTTTTGTTGTAAATAAGGGGGAGGCCCCACAGTGAAAAAGAAAATATTCAGGTTGTTCGCGCTGGCGCTTTGCCTTGCGCTGCTTTTGTGCAGCGCCGTGGCCGCGCTGCTTTTTGACCAAAGCAAACTTGAACAGGCCCAGGACGACCTTTTGCGTCTGACAAAGGTGACGGCTTTTTCGTGGGATGGGCAGCCGGTCTCGTCCCCCGATGAAATGACAGAGATGCTGGGGCGCGCAGGCGGCGGCCTGCGCTTTACCCTGATCGGCCCTGACGGCGCCGTGCTGGCGGACAGCTGGGCCGACGCTTCACAAATGGAAAACCATGCAGACCGCGAAGAGATCCTGGCCGCGCGGGCGGCGGGGGAGGGTACGGCCCTGCGCCCCAGCGAGAGCGTGGGCAAACGGCTGCTATACGCCGCCGTACGGCTTGACAGCGGCGCATATCTGCGCGTTTCAAAAGAGGTGCCGGGTCTCATATACAATTTTGCCCCCGCCCTTGCCGCAGCTCTCGCCGCGGCGGCGGTAAGCTTTTTGGCCGCGCTGCTGCTGGCCCGCCGCTTTGCCGATTCCCTCACCTCGCCGCTGGTGGCGCTCAGCGACAGCCTCAAGCTGGTAAAAGACGGCAGCGCAACACTCGATCCCTCTGAATATCCCTATCAGGAGCTTCAGGACATGGCCGCCGACATCAATCACCTATCAGGAGAGGTGGGCCGCAGCCTGCAAAAGCTGGAGCGTGAAAAATCCCGTATCGATTACATCCTCTCAAGCATGAGCGAAGGCTTTTTGCTTTTAGACGAAGAGGAAAACATCCTGCTGTGCAACGACAGCGCAAAAAGCTTTCTCGGGGCCAAAGGGGCCCTTGCGGGAAAAAGTGTTTTGTTCGCTACCCGCAACACCGCTTTTTTGCAGGCCCTCAGCGCGGCTAAAAAAACAGGCGGCACCCAGCTGGTCGATCTTTCTTACGCGCAGGGCACTGCTGAAGCTACTGTCAGTTTGGTAAAAAGCGCCGGCACCGGGTACGAGGGCGGCCTTGTCATCCTCATCACCGACGTGACCTCCGCCCGCAGCGCCCAGCAGGCCCGGCAGGAATTTTTTTCAGGGGCCAGCCATGAGCTGAAGACCCCCATCACCTCTATCCGCGGCTTTGCCGAGTTGCTGGCCGCGGGCGGCACGGATGAGACCCAGCAAAAAGATTTTTCGGCGCGTATCCTGAAAGAGGCCGACCGCATGAGCGCCCTGATCGGGGACATCATCCTCATCAGCCGTCTTGAAAGCGGCGAGGTGGTGTTTGAACGTGAAAATCTTGATTTGGGCGAGGTGGCCCGCGTCTGCTGCGCAGAGATGCAGGAGATGGCCCGCCAGCACGGCGTCACGCTGAACTGCAGCTGCGTATCCGCCCCTTACAGCGCCTCCCGGCGCGAGATGCGCGACCTCATCAACAATCTCCTCTCCAACGCCGTCCAGTACAACCGTAAGGGCGGCAGCGCCGCGCTTTCGCTCACCCGCGGGCCGCAGGGCCTTGTGCTTCAGGTCTCCAATACCGGAGACCCCATCCCGCCCGAACATCAAAACCGCATTTTTGAGCGTTTTTACCGGGTGGATAAAAGCCGCAGCAAGGCGCTGGGCGGCACCGGGCTGGGCCTTGCCATCGTCAAACATATCGCCTCACGCTACAGCGCCGCCGTCAAGGTAGAGAGTACGGCTGAAGAAGGCACCGTATTCACGGTAACGTTCCCCCCGCAAAATGTGGAAAATTTGTAAAAGCCCCCTTTTTTCTGTACTTTTTTTATCGTTCTGCTATAATAAAGACAATAAAAATATTACATTTCGTTTTGAAAGGGGTCATGACAATGATCTGTCCTATCTGTGGGGCTTTGGTCGACGATACAAATAATTTCTGTCCGGGCTGTGGGGCGCAGGTCAGCCCTGCGGGAGAATTTTCTCCTTCCCTGGGCGAGGGCGCGCCGCTATCTGAGGCGGCCGTCCCCCCCGCGCCTGAAGCTCCTCCCGCATATACGCCACCCCCTTCAGCCGGTGCGCCGGCAGCGGTAGAAGAGGCTCCCCCCGCTTTTATGCCTGCCTCTATCCCCTGCCCCCCGCCCAAGCCAGTGCGCCAGCAGGTGTATACCCAAAAACAGCTGATGCCCCTCTCTACCGGGCAGGCTGTCCTGTTCTCTTTCATCTGCGCCATCCCGCTGGTGGGGCTGATCTGTGAATTTATCTGGGCGTTCAGCACAAAAACCAATCTCAACCGCCGGGCCTTTGCCCGCGCCGCCCTCATCTGGACGGCGGTCTTCCTCGCCGTGGCTATTATTTTAGCCATTGTGTTTCTCGCTTTTCTGGCGCTGAACCCTCAGTTTGACCTGCGGCTGTTTTTAATGAACACCTTTTTCGCCTGAAGCTGTCCGGCCGTAGTCTTATCTGCGGGAGGCGGGCGACCGTCGAGTATATGGGAAGCATCGTGAACGGCGACGCCGCGGGATGTACGGCAATCTCGGTAACAAAAGCGTTTTCACGGCCTGCCTGCGCCCTGTTTTATATGCAAGCAGAAATGGCCGCCGTGTTTTTGCTTTGAAGCGGTAAAAATAAATCTGAAAACCTGAGCCGCCGGGTTACTGATACCCGGGACATTTTGATACCCAGTAACCGGGCGGCAAAAACAACTTTTAAAAAGGATGCCCTTGAAACCGGAGGCAAAAACCGGTTTCAAGGGCCTTTTTTGTATATTTTAGGGGATACTATTTTACAACAGCGTTGTTTGCTTGTATTTTATCTTCTTCTGTGATACACTTATTTTATCCATGAGGGAGTAGTTTGCGCATTGCGTTGCAAATCAACATACTGGCATTTTGCCTGGTTTGCATTGAATAACGAGACTCATGTACGATCAGCCTGATTGACACAAGCAGGGCCTTCCGTACATGACATTTCAGCGGGTACGGCGGCGTACCCGTTTTTTGTTTTTTCAGTCGGAAAGTTTATGGTTTACCCCACAAGCCTGACGGCGGGCCCTGTGCTTCTGTATTTTTTGAAGGCTGCATACAATATGGCTGTCCGGCTTTTATGCCGCGGCCGGGTTTTATCGATCATACCGGGAGGGATCTTCATGTCGTTCATTCCATTACTGCTGCTGGCCGTAGGGCTGGCGATGGATGCCTTTGCCGTCGCCGTCTGCAAAGGGCTGAAAATGAAGCGTATCGATTTGAAATACGCCTTTTTGATTGCGGGCTTTTTCGGCGTTTTTCAAGCGGTGATGCCGCTGCTGGGCTGGCTTTTAGGCAAGCAGTTTCAAAGCTATATCACCAGCTTTGACCACTGGATCGCCTTTATCCTGCTGGCCTTTATCGGCGGACAGATGATTTGGGAGGCCTTTCACAGTGAACCGGACGATAAGCCCCTTACATATGATTTGAAAGAACTCTCAATGCTGGCCGTTGCCACCAGTATCGACGCGTTGGCGGTGGGCGTTACCTTTGCTTTTTTAGACACGGATATCTGGCAGGCGGTACTGCTCATCGGTGTGGTGACGTTTATTTTGTCGCTGCTTGGCGTGCGCGTGGGCAACCGTTTCGGCGTAAAGTACAAAAGCCGGGCAGAACTGTTCGGCGGGGTTATTTTGGTACTGATCGGTTGTAAGATTTTGCTGGAACATTTGGGGATATTGAATTTTTAAAGTTTTAAGAGATAGAGAAAAAAGGCGAAGCCGGTCAAGTCAACCGGCTTCGCCTTTTTTCTGTGCCCCGTGCGGGATGCGACATTGTAATCCGTCTTGAATGAATATCACTTCAAAAATTTCAATCCATGCGCCCCGTGCGGGGCGCGACTCAGAGGTGTGCGTTACACAATGTGCTTACCTCATTTCAATCCACGCGCCCCGTGCGGGGCGCGACGCGCTGAGAAGTATCACCATCCACATTGGTATTCAGGATTTCAATCCACGCGCCCCGTGCGGGGCGCGACCCATTTCCCAATGACCAAGTTCATCACGTATAAATTTCAACCCACGCGCCCCGTGCGGGGCGCGACCTCTTTGTCTTTATTCTTTGTCTTGGTATTTTTGATTTCAATCCACGCGCCCCGTGCGGGGCGCGACTGATGGGGACGAAAGTTATATTGAACTTACTCAAATTTCAATCCACGCGCCCCGTGCGGGGCGCGACTGTTGCCTCTTGCCTTCGCTGTAGTTATTTGTTTTAATTTCAATCCACGCGCCCCGTGCGGGGCGCGACTCTGAAACTGACTGGAGTAGTCGCCGATAGATTGATTTCAATCCACGCGCCCCGTGCGGGGCGCGACCGGTCACCCGTAAGGAGTATCTGCAGATACAGGAGATTTCAACCCACGCGCCCCGTGCGGGGCGCGACGGGACAAATTCGGGGTTACCATCTGGAACCACCGATTTCAACCCACGCGCCCCGTGCGGGGCGCGACCCTAAATCAAAACCGCTATCAATCAATTCTTTCAGTATTTCAACCCACGCGCCCCGTGCGGGGCGCGACGGGATTCTTTGGCCTCAATTTTTGATAATCCGACTATTTCAATCCACGCGCCCCGTGCGGGGCGCGACATAGATAGCCATCTGTCCCTCCTTATTTGCGCCGATTTCAACCCACGCGCCCCATGCGGGGCGCGACCACTCGACGCCCCCGATATGTTCATCGCGGGCGAGATTTCAACCCACGCGCCCCATGCGGGGCGCGACCGACATCGCCATGTTGTTTCCTGAATTCGCAGATATTTCAACCCACGCGCCCCATGCGGGGCGCGACCCAACAACATCGAGGCCGTAGTCTCGGAGGCCGCCATTTCAACCCACGCGCCCCATGCGGGGCGCGACCGAGGTATGCGGCGCGGAGCTCCG
>JAUNTE010000052.1 GCA_030538855.1 Oscillospiraceae bacterium | reverse complement strand
TCCAACGCTGTTTCAATAAATTTCTTATCATTCATAACTACAGGTGTACTTTTGAAATTACTTTACACTCATACTTTTTCATTTTATTTCTTTCATACCTCTATATAAATCCTGATTTATCGGCGCGGATTGCGTTCTATAATGGTTTACCATTTGATAGGGTATCAAATGCTGTTCTAAAAGCAATTTAGCGAAATCGTCTGCGCTGCATCGAGCAACACATCAGGCAAAAGGGAGTCTTTTATAAAGCGGCGCGCCCTTTACCCTTTCTGGCTGTGTGGGGCGAAAACCGTCCACAATAAGGCCATGTTTTCTCTGCGGCATTTAGGTGGGCCAGCGTTTTCCGTATGGCTGAAATAGCCGGGGCCGAACGTATTTCACAATCAAAACAAACGGAGGTGCTATCGTTTGAAGCTGACAGACTCTATTGAAATGTTGGGCGGTGTCGGCCCAAAACGCGCGGCTCTGTTTGCCAGGCTCTCTGTTTTAACGATAGAGGACCTGCTCCATTTTTATCCCCGCGATTATATCGATCTCTCCCGCCCTTATGAGATTGCCTCGGCCCCTTTCGGTGAATACTGCGCCGTCAAGGCCACCGTTTATGCCAAAACGGGGCCGGTGCGGGCAAAAAGCGGCAAAAAACTTTTTAAAGTGAGTGCGGGCGACGATACCGCCGCCCTTACACTGACGTTTTTTAACTCTCCCTACGCGGCCGGTAAACTTATAGAAAATTCGCAGTATCTTTTTTACGGCAAGGTGGGCGGCTCTCTGCTCTCGCGTGAAATGGCAAGCCCCCAAATATTCTCCTTGGGCATTTCTACGTCTTTTATGCCCGTCTACCATGAAACGGCGGGCCTCAACAGTAAATATATTGCCAAATGCGTTCAGCGCGCTTTTGAAGCACTGGACGGCGCCATACCGGACCCTATCCCTGAAAAACTGCGCGCAGCTTACCGTCTGCCTGAAAAAGCGCTGTGCCTGCGTATGCTGCATTTTCCCGCCTCGATGCGGGAGGTGCAGGCCGCCCGGCGCCGCATGTGCTATGAAGAGCTGCTCACCCTGCAGCTGGGCCTGTCGCTGCTGCGCAGCCAAACGCGCCGTGAAAGCGGGGCCATTTTTGCCAAAGCTGAACCGCAGCACTTTTTCGCCTCGCTTCCCTTTGTGCCCACCCGGGCGCAAAAGCGCGCCGTGGGCGAGCTGTGCGCCGATTTTCAAAGCGGCCTGCCGATGAACCGGCTTTTACAGGGCGACGTCGGCAGCGGAAAAACCCTGGTTGCCGCGGCCGGGATGGTTATGGCCGCGCAGAACGGTTACCAAAGCGTCCTGATGGCCCCCACTGAAATACTGGCCCGGCAGCACGCCTCTACCCTTGGGGTGATGCTGGCGCCGCTTCATATTTCGGTGGCGCTGCTTACCGGCAGCGTCAAGGGCAAGGCCCGGGCCGAGCTGCTGCAGTCAGTCAAAAGCGGCGAGGCGCAGGTTTTGGTGGGCACGCATGCGGTGATCGGCGAACAGGTGCAGTTTCAAAAGCTGGGCTTTGCCGTTACCGATGAACAGCACCGTTTCGGTGTGCGCCAGCGCAGCCTGTTGTTTGAGAAAGGCCAGTCGCCCCATCTGCTGGTGATGAGCGCCACCCCCATCCCCCGTACGCTGGCGCTGCTGATGTACGGCGATTTAGATATCTCAATATTGGATGAACTGCCGCCGGGCCGTACCCCTGTGAAAACCTATGCTGTCGATACCGAAAAGCGCGCCCGGATGTACCGTTTTCTGGCCGACCGCCTGCATGAGGGCAGACAGGCGTATATCGTGTGTCCGCTGATCGAAGAGAACGAAAACACCCCCGAGGGGCTGCAGCCGGTCACCGAATATCTTGAGCAGGTTGCAAAACCGCTGCTGCCGGGTATTTCTATCGCCCTTTTGCACGGTCGGATGAAGCCCGCTGAAAAAAACGAGGTGATGTCCCGCTTTGTGCGGGGCGAGGTACAGGTGTTGTGCTCTACTACCGTGATCGAGGTGGGGGTAGACGTGCCCAACGCCACCGTCATGATTATCGAAAACGCCGAGCGGTACGGCCTGTCGGCGCTGCACCAGCTGCGCGGGCGGGTGGGCCGCGGGCAGCATCAAAGCTACTGCATCCTGGTAAGCGACCACACCGCCCCTGAGACCAAAGACCGCCTGCGTTTTTTGTGCCATACCGCCGACGGATTTGAAGTGGCGAAATATGACCTTGAAAACCGGGGCCCGGGCGACTTTTTCGGCAGCCGCCAGCACGGCCTTCCGGCTTTAAAAATCGCTAGCCTGGAACAGGACGGACGTATTTTGTACACCGCGCAGCAGGACGCGCACAACCTTCTTACGGCAGACCCGCGGCTGGATACACAGCCCGCGCTGAAAGCGGCGGTTGAAAAATTGTTTGCGGGAAGCTTTTCTCTGAATTAACTTTCACGGTAAAGGAGCCTTCACATGCTGGGAACCCTTGTCAACTGTGCCGCAATCATCGGCGGCAGCCTCTTCGGCCTTTTGTGCCGGCGCGGCATTAAAAAAAATTACACCCTCAGCGTCAACAAAGCCCTGGGTATCGCGGTGGTCGTTATCGGGCTCAACGGCGTCATTTCAAATATGTTCACCATTCAAAACGGCGTGCCTGTCTCTTCGGGTGAACTGCTGCTTGTTTTCTCTCTGGTGATCGGCGTACTGATTGGTGAATGGCTGCGGCTGGACGACCGGCTGAACAGCCTCGGCGGAAAAATCGAACACAAATTCCGCCTCACCGGTTTTTCATCCGGCCTTGTCAACGCCAGCCTTATTTTCTGCGTGGGGGCCATGTCCATCATCGGCTCGCTGAACGACGGCCTGCGGGCAGACCCCAGCGTCCTCTACATAAAAAGCGCGCTGGACTGCACCGCTTCGGTTGTGTTGGCCGCCACCCTGGGGGCCGGGGTGCTGTTCTCTTTCATTCCGGTACTTATCTATCAGGGGGCAATCACCCTGGGGGCCGGGGCGCTCTCATCGGTTTTACAAGGGCCGCTGCTGGCTGAGGTATGCACGGCGGGGTACGCCGTTATCCTGATGATCGGCTTAAACTTTCTCTTTCCCAAACTTTTTAAAACCGCCAATTTCCTGCCCGCGCTGCTGGTTCCTCCCCTATGGCACGCGCTCCTATATCTGGCCTCTCTGGCCGGGTGGCGATAACCTCATAAAGTATCAAAAGCGCCGGACGACCTGTCCGGCGCTTTTGATACCCGGCAGCCCATTGCCTTGATACAAAATCATCGAAAAATCTCAGTTTTTTATCAGGCTGCCTGTTTTTATCATATTTTTTACTCAAAAAGATACGGCCCGGCGGGCCTATCTATGCCGTCTCTGGTTACGCCCAAAATAAAACCGGCCTTTTTGCCATATCTTTTACCTTTGGCCGTCATAAATAGGCCCAGTACCGCTTTTGTCCGGTCTCTTTTCCCAAGGCGGGCCCCCTTGTTTTTTTGCGGCTTTTGCATAAGGGACGGCCCTGTCTTTTGCGGCCTACAGAATACACCCCGCCGCCATGGCTGCCGTCCCGACAGAAAAGGGGCGCTTGAAAGCCGCGCCCAAGGCACTTTTTTCACTTTACATAGGGCCGGGCCGTTTTGCAAAACGGAAGATTTTTTTCATCGTAACGCGCGCTTGCCGCACGGCGGCGCCTTTATGCCGCAGGCAAGCCGTTTGCGGGCCGCTGCGCTTTTTGTTTTCGTCCTTTTCGCCAATCACAGCCCCATTAAAAAACGCGCGCCGCCCCATAGGATATTATCCGCGAATAACTGCACAGCATTTAAAAGAGGGTCGAGCACGCCCAGCCATAAAAGCGCCACCATGACGATTGCGCCGTAACGTTCGTATTTCATATATCCAAAATACCACTTTTCAGGCAGCACCGCCCCCAGCACCTTGCTGCCGTCCAGCGGCGGGATGGGGATCAGGTTAAACGCGCCCAAACCAATATTGAGCATGGCGCAGTAATTAAAAAATGTGGCGACGTAATACCAGACGCTGTCTTTTAAAAGAAAAGCCGCCCCTGCAAACCGAAAAACCGCCCCCATACACAGGTATGAGACGAAAGCAACCAAAAAGTTCATACACGGCCCCGCCAGCGACGTAAGCACCATGCCAAGTTTTGGTTTTTTATAATAACGGGGGTTCACCTGTACCGGTTTTGCCCATCCCACATGAAACACCACAAGCGCCAGCGTACCCAGCGGGTCAAGATGGCGAAGGGGGTTGAGCGAGAGCCGCCCGGTAAGCCCCGGCGTTGGGTCGCCCAGCCGGGCCGACACCCAGCCATGGGCAAATTCATGCAGGACAATGGCGATAAGCGCCGAGGGGACGGCGTAAAGCAATTGTAAAAGCAGATCGTTGTTCATCATACCGCTCCTTTTTTCTTACAATGAAGTTTACCCTTTTCCCGGCGGAATGGCAAGCCCTCTTTCTGATTATTTACGGTTCCTTCATATTTGCAAAGGCTTTTGCACGGCATGGTTTTTATCGTTTTCCTTTTATCTCAAAAGGCGGCGCTTTCTGCATAGGCCGTACACGGCCCGGCCCTCCTTTTGTTTATTGCGAAGTGGGGGTAAAAGACGGTGCCTCAAAGCAATAAAAATAGACCTTAGGACTTTAGCCGCAGCGTTTTTTAATTTAGGGCTATTTTTTATTGTGGAACAGCGCGCTTTTATAAGCACGCGTCGCGTAACAACAAAAATAAACTTTAGGACCTTAGCCGCAGCGTTTTTCGTTTCTGGAGATTTTTTATTGCTTCACAATAAAAAACACTTGCTCTCAACGGCCTCGTCCCCGCCGCTTTAGCGGCGACCGGGCAAATTGCCAAAAACAGCCTCCGCTTTGCGGAGGCTGTTTTTATTATGGTTGCGCTGTCTCTTAAACAAAGGCCGCCTTTTTATGTAATGCCGAAGCAGTTGATAAGATTTTCCCACTCCATCTGGATATATCCCACCCTGATCCAGACGCCGTACTATGGAGCACAGGCCCCCACGGCCCCGGCAGGCAGGCATTTTTCGCATGGCCGATCCAATGATAAAACGTCTGGCGGCAGCTTATACTCTCCTTTGCGGCGGGGTCCCTCCGCAAAGTATTTTCATTGAGGTACAGCAGCTTTACAGGTGTTCTTTCAGACAGCATAAACAGAAATCCCCCGCATGTCCAGGAGGGCGCTGAGCCGGATCGTAATTTGGCCTACGACGGTCCACTTTATGTTTTTCAAGAAGAAGTATGGTCAAAAACTGAACGACCATGCCCGGCTTTTCCACCTCTTCCCTGTTCCACATCCGCCGGCCCATGCATTCGTCAAACCTGATGAAGCCCCGTAATTGCTTCCCGCCGTACGGCGCGCGCCGGAGGGCGGCGTTCAAACTATGATATCTTGATATAAAGACCTACCTGATCCACTCCTGCAGGGTCTTCAAAAGCCAGTCGATATCGATGGGCTTTGCCACATGGCCGTTCATACCCGCACTGTGCGCCTTCCCGATATCTGTGGCGAAGGCGTTGGCCGTCAGGGCCAGAATGGGAACAGATTCTGCGTCGGCCCGCCCAAGCGCCCGGATCGCCTCGGTCGCCTGATAACCGTCCATCACCGGCATCTGAATATCCATCAAAATGCAGTCATATGTACCGGGGGATGAGGCCTCAAACTGCTCTACCGCAAGTTGGCCGTTCTCCGCCGTGTCGATGATAAAACCATACATCTTCAGCAGTTCGGCCGCGATCTCCCGGTTGAGCTGGTTGTCCTCTACAAGTAAAATCCGCTTGCCCTCTAAACTGGAACGGGTCTCATCCGGGGGAAGCGCGAACGTATCGGAGCGCCCGCTGCGGCAGAACTGATGAAAAGTATGGGCGATTTTGGATTTGAACAGCGGTTTTGTGAGAAACGCATTCGCGCCGGCCTCACGGAACTCCTCTTCGATCTCGGAATAATCATAGGCCGAAACCACGATGATCGGCACATCCATCCCCAGCTTTTTTCGGATGGCCCTCAGTGTTTCCAGCCCGTCCATCTCCGGCATCTTCCAATCAAGAATGACCGCGAAGAAATCATCCTTTACCTCATGGGCGTCCACAACACGGCGGACAGCCTCCCTCCCGGACAGCACCCAGCTGCTCCGCATCCCCAGCTCATCCAATATCTCAGCGGCGCTTTCGCAGATGATTTGATCGTCGTCCACCACCAGCACCGGCAGCCCGAAAAGTTCCGCGTCGTTCTCTTCCGCCTCCTCGCACAGCTCAAAAGAGACGGCCACGATAAACTGGCTGCCCTGGCCCTGGACGCTTTTGACCTCGATAGTACCGCTCATCATGCGCACGATATTCTGCGTGATCGCCATCCCCAGCCCGGTGCCCTGCACCTTGTTGGCCTTGGCATCCTCCGCCCGGGAAAAAGGCTCAAAGATATGGGGAACGAACTCCTCGGACATCCCAATACCATTGTCGGTGACGATAAACTCGTATTGTCCTTTGCCCTTGACAAAGGACGGCACCTCCCGGATCCGCAGCCCCACACATCCGCCGTCCGGCGTATATTTTACCGCGTTGGACAGCAGGTTCACCAGCACCTGCTGCAGCCGGTTCTGATCCGTCATTACCGTTTCATGGCGCACATGGTCGGCGTTGATCAGCAACTCCTGATGCTTTTCCGCCGCCAGCGGCCGAAACACGTCCATGACGTCTTCTACCAGTTCCGGCAGAGAGACCCGCTCAATGAGAAGATCGATTTTTCCGCTCTCGATCTTGGACATATCCAGCACCTCGTTGATAAGGCTGAGCAGGTGCCGGCTGGAGACGTTGATTTTATTCAGGCAGTCCTGTATCTTTTCGGGAGACTGAAGGTTTGCCTGGGCGATGACCGACATCCCGATGATGGCGTTCATCGGGGTGCGGATGTCATGGGACA
Organism: Oscillospiraceae bacterium; assembly: GCA_030538855.1. Taxonomy (GTDB): domain Bacteria; phylum Bacillota; class Clostridia; order Oscillospirales; family Ruminococcaceae; genus JAUNTE01. The sequence continues at coordinate 5,348 of JAUNTE010000052.1, read as the reverse complement.
TGGATGAGAGAAAGTTGGTTTTGGCGTCATTGGCGATCTGAGACGCCTTACAGGCGTCCTCCAGCGCCTGCCTCTGCCGGGCCTGCTCGGTGCGCTCCGCCGTCACATCGACGCCCACACAGTAATAGGAGGGGACGCCGTCCCAACTGTTCTCACCGCTCACATAGCTGTAGGTCATCGTCAGGATCTTGACGGTCCCGTCCCGGGTGATGATGCGGCCCTCCGCCATGGTGGACTCGCCGGTCTCTTTAGACTGCCCCATGACGGCGACTATGTGCTCCACATCGTCTGGATGCACATAGTCACATTGCAACTGCAGTTCCTGCTTAAATTGCTCTTCGGTATAACCGATCAAGTCCAGAAATCCGCCGCTGTACCAGAGTACTGTCCGCATATCCAGGCCGTTCACCCGCACCAGCCCGCCGGGGACGCTGCGGATCAGCGCATCCCGTTCCTGGTCCTTCTTGGCCAGCTTATATTCTGTACTGTACATGTCGTGCGACAGCTCCAGCCGCGCCCGACGTCCCTCCCAGTTGATGACACGATTTTTGATCATAAAAGTCCGCTCCAGAACCGGGTTCTGAAACTCCCACTCGTAGAACTCGTCCTCCGTCAATTTGCTGTTGGTGCAGAAGGGGCAGGGGGTCGTCCGTCCCTGGATGACCTCATAGCACTTGCGGCCCACCGCCTTGACGGCGGGCAGGCCAAGAACATCGCAGGAGTGTTGGTTCAGGTATAAAAGTTCGTAAGTCTCCATGTCGCTGACATACACGTTGCCCTCGTAGGTGTCCAGCATAAAGTGGAAATAATCGAGCTTCTGCCGGTAAAGCCGTTCCCGCTCCTCTTTTTCGGCAGCCAGTGCATCCACGCCGGCCAGCTCCGCCCGCAGTACCAGACCGCCCACGGCGAGGTCTTCCTGAAGGGTCCCATAGAGATGGGCCCGAGAAAAGCCGCCGCTTTGGAGCGGCAGGCGGATGATCGTTTCAATATCCCGGCTGCCCATTTCAACAGCCTGCGACAAGCTCTGCCGCATGGCGGCGAAATCATCGGGTGCTTCCGCGTAGTATTGCCGAAGGCTCTGGAAAGCGCCGCAGAAGTCCTCCCGCACATATCCAATACCGCTGAAAAAGCTGGCATTTCCCCAGCAGAAGGTCAGATCGTCGTCCAGCAGACAGCAGAACATACGCGTTTTCAGCTCGTTCATCGCCGCCGGGCACACACTTTTCATATTCTCTTGATGGCATCCCGCCCCACTTTTGTCTTCCATGATTTACCGCCTATCCCACACAAATTCCGCTGCATGTTTGATTTAATATAAGGGTCCATACACGCTGCAGACCCTAAAATATCCACATCCATATTTGTCATCAGTATAGCAAGAGAAGGTAAAAATAGCAACCGTTTGACGAGAGATGGTGATTACTTGGATGAGATGTCGTTTGTCCGTATTGTAAACATCTTATCGCGTATCCTACCGCTTTGGATAAGCTGCCCGCCCAATGGTCATTGTCTTGTGCTGAAATACAGAAAACCATGATGCACGGCGAGCGGACGGCCCAGGCATTTCCTACAAGGGTTTTACCGGCCAGCATTTCAAGACGCACCAAAAGCACCTTCTTCTGCATGATGCGCCCAGCCCGTCTCGGCAGCACTTTTACCGGCTGGCCGCCCTTTTTACAGAAGCCCGCTTCGCTCGATTCTGCCTGAAGCTTTTTGCGGGGCACCTCTGCCAGCTTGACCCGTGGTTTTCCTGTTCAATAAATACAGGATCGGGAAACTAAAGTTTCCCGATCCTGCTGTTATGCTGTAAACGGTTCTTTTTATGATCGTCTCTGTGTGGGGCGCCCCTTCTCTGCCCCTGGTTTTTCTATATAAATTTATTTGACGTCCGTTTCTTCTCAACCCCGGTACAAACGGGCGATCTCCGCCTCTACCTCTGACTGCATGGCTTTGCCGTTGAGCTTAAAGTTTTTGACGCCTGAGAAATTCAGCTTGATCATCCCCTGCAGCACGCCGGAGGAGCCGCCGTCCGGGATGGTGACCCAGCCCGGGCCCTGCAGGGTGACGGTGGTAAAGCCGGGGGTAATGCTTGGCGCGGTACTGGCCGTGCCGCCCCAACTGCTGCCCCAAACCGCCGAGTTCGGCAAATCAAAAGACAACGTCCAATTTTTCAGCTCTTCACCGGTATGGTTGATCAGCTCCAGCTCATAGGTATAGTTGGGATGGTCGTAATTTCCTCCAAATCTCACCTCAAAATCCAGCGTATCGGCGGTAATATCTATATCGCTGGTCAGTGTGGCCGGGCCCATGGCTTTCAGCTGGTCATACAGCATGGTGGTAAGGGTATCGCCCACCACATATTTTCCCTGCGCTTCGTCATAATCATAGTCGCCGTGCATGACCCAGATCAGCACGCCGCCCAGATTTTTTTCTTTTACCACGTTGATACGTTCCTGAATCGACTGTTCATCTTCAAAGGTGAGGAAGGTTTTGGTCTCGTCGTTCCAAACGTGCGGTACGCAGCCTACCGGGTCCCAATATTTTTTATAGTGCGAGCCCTCCTCGTTCATCAGGTTCAGCACATGCCACAAGGGGTTGGCCCCGGCCGGTTCTTCATTGCCGTTCGCGTCCAGATCATGCCAGATGTTGTCGATACCGGTGGCCGGCGTTTTTGACGAGCCATGCAGCCCCGTGCCGTTGCCGCCGTTCACATTCGTCCATCCCCGGGTATAATACGGTACGCCCATTAAAATCTTTTCAGGCTGTACCTGTCCGCGGTAATAATTGTACGACCAATCAAACCCCAGCGTGGGCACCGCCATACTGGCGGTCTCGGTGTCTGCGGGGTCGGCATAGATGTTTGCCTGGTTTTCAACGTACTGGTTCCATCCGCCGTGATAGTCATAGCTCATTACCGAGACAAAATCCAACAGGTCTAAATACTCTGCGCTTGTCTGTCCGCCCAGCACCCACGAAGAGGCCGAAACGGCAGAGGTGACCCAATAATATTTGCCGTCTTCTTTTGCCGCCGCGTCAAACTCATCGCGCAAAATTTGGATAAGCTGGCCATAGCGTTCTGAAATACCTTTACGCCGGCTCTCTGAAAGATCAAAATCGGCCGGGTTGCCTGACTGCGAGGTTTCAGAGGGATACTCAAAATCGATGTCGATACCGTCAAAGCCGTATTTTCTGACAAATGCAACGGCCGATTTTGCGAACCTACGCATGTTTTCTTCATTGTCCGTCACCAGCCACAGGGTGCGCGAGGCCGCCCAGCCCCCGGTAGACGCCAGCACCGTCACGTCCGGATATTTTTCCATCATGGTGTGCATCAGGTTGAACTGGCCGTAATAGCCCAGCGTCTCGTCCATCCTGATCTCTTCGCCTTTATGGTAAAAGGCACGCCCCTCAAATTTATTTTCCACGTCGTTCTCAGGGTCGCTTGGCACCAGCTCAAAGGTGTTTTCATCCGCCACCACAAAGGCGTACTGCACATGGGTCAGCTTGTCCCACTGCAGGTCGGTGATGCTGAAATAGGCGTGCGCTTCTGAGTTGACGGCGTAATTGGGGAAATAGCCTACCACCTTACGGTTCCAGTAACCGTCCGGGTATTTCACACCATTCACATTCGCCGTCTGGCTGTAATCGCCCGTGGGCACGTCGCTTTTCTTCTCCACTGTTACGCTGCATTCAGCGCGGGCCTCCAGCCCCTCTTTGTCCTTCACACTGTATACCAGCAGATAAACGCCTGCGGCCGAGGTATCCACACTGCCTGTTACCACGATCTTACTGGTGAGGTCGCCGTCCTCTTTGTCAGTGGCGGTCACCCCCTCCATCGGGTCAAACGCATCGCCCAGCTGTATCGTCTTTTTCGCGGCAACGCCGTGCAGAACCGGCGCCTGGTTTTCAGGTTCAGGATCTACCGTTTTTTCTTTCACTGTGATGACGGCCGACGCCGTTGCCGACGCGCCGTCTTTATCCGTCACCGTATAGGTAAGGGTATAGCTGCCCGCTTTTGAGGTATCCACTGTTCCTTGCACCTGAACAGCTGCGGTGAGGTCGCCGTCCTCTTTATCGGCAGCGGCCACACCTTCCATCGGATCAAACACGTCGCCCACGGTGAGGGTACGGTCTTTTACGCCGGTGATGCGGGGCGGCTCATTCTCCGCCACAGGAGGCTCTGCCGGGCCGATCTCTTTCCACGGGCCGCCCTGGTCGGGGCGCTGGTTTTGGTTCCACCACTGCGCCTGATAGATAACCCCGTTGTAAACCACTTTTTCATTGGTATACACCTTGGCGGAGTCCCACGCCGGGATGTCTCCCTCGCCGGGGCCCTCACCCGGGCCGGATACAAGCTTCCATGCGCCGTAAGCGCTGGAGCCGGGGATCTCCCCTTGGGTCCACCACTGGGCCTCATAGGTATTCCCCTCATAGGATACCTGGCTGCCCGCCGTATAGGCGGCGCCCGCGTCCCATGGCGGCACGTTTTCTGCCGCGGCAGCGGCAAAACCGCCTCCGAACATCGTCAGAGACATCAGCAGCGCCAGCAGTAACGAAAGTACTTTTTTTGACATAAACTTTCTCCTCACTTTTTATTTTGTTTTCGGGCGTATCTGTGCTATAGCTTTAGATTATCATAGCTTTTTTGATTTTTTGATGACTTTATTTGTACATTTTTGACTATACTTGTCAACATCTACACAAATAAATATTTAATTTGTCGTATTTTGACTAATTAAAAAAGCTTAAGGATCATATACGCAACCAAAGGGGCAAATTTGTGCAACCTGCCGGGGCCAAAAACCTGCCGCTGCATTCACTTTTCAGGTGATATAGGCGCAGCGTTTTACCATGCTAAAACGAAAAAGACAACGCCGCTGCAATATAATGTCCAAAAAAGAATATGCAGAAAACGCCCCGCAAGCTGGCAGTAAAAGTCAGCTTACAGGGCGTCTTTTTTAAAAAGCTATTTTGTGCAGCTCACTTATCGCAAATTCATTTTGCAGCAGCCCTGCCTTTTCTCTCAGACAGCGGGTATGGTGGGCCACAGACACAGGCAGGGCCCTCGTTCTCTCCGCCTGCCCTGTACGCCAAAAATTACGTTTTACCCTTGCCGGCGGGAACAAAATCTTAAAAAACGGGCGGCGTCTTCTAAAAACACCGGTAGCTTGCCAAAAAGGGCGGCTGTCTTTTTTACGGCGGCCTTGGATATTTTTTCATCGCTCTTCTCTGCGCCGGTATAGATAAAGCCAAGCCCGCGCCAAAAAGGCGCGGGCTTGGCTTTTGATTCGTTTATCAGATATTTCTATTTTATATGCATTAGGAGAGCATAAAGAACTGGTTACTTA
>JAUNTE010000348.1 GCA_030538855.1 Oscillospiraceae bacterium | reverse complement strand
GGTATTAGTATTTACCGCCTGCGCCTATCTCATGTATTTTCAGGAAAAGCGGGCGCCTATCGCGCTGTATGTAATCAGCAGTGTGCTTGCGGCCGTGGTGACACTGTTGTTTCGGCTTACCTATCGGATGTTTCGCAATACGAAAATTAAAAGTGCGTCTAAAAAAAGCCGCCGCACGTTGCTGATCGGCGCTGGGGACGCGGCGGCGACCCTGCTGCATGAACAAAATAAATATGCCAACAGTGAATTTAATTTTATCTGCGCGGTTGACGACGACACCCAAAAAGTAGGACGTTCGATCCTTGGCCTGCGGGTGATGGGTACGACAAAGGATATCCCCGAACTGGTGGAACAGTGCGACATTGAGACGATACTGCTGGCGATACCGACATTGGGTGAAGAAGGAAAGCAGCGTATTCTGGGCATATGTTCAAAAACGCATTGCAGCCTGCGTATTCTGCCGGATATCGTCAAGCTGATTTCGGATGGGGAAGATCTGACCTCCCGTATCCGCGAGGTGCGGGTAGAGGACCTTTTAGGGCGCGAGGTTGTGACGCTTGCGCCGGATACACACCGGTATATCACCGATAAAGTGGTGATGGTGACCGGCGGCGGCGGGTCTATCGGCAGTGAGCTTTGCCGCCAAATTGCGGAGTGCCGTCCAAAGCAGCTTATCATCGTGGATATCTATGAGAACAACGCCTATTCCATTCAGCAGGAGCTGCTGCGCAGATATGGAGAACGGCTGCAGCTTGAGGTACGCATCGCCTCGGTACGCGATTCAAAAAAAATGGAGATACTGTTTGAGACCTTCCGGCCCGAAATCGTCTATCACGCGGCGGCCCACAAGCATGTGCCGCTGATGGAGGACGCGCCGGAAGAAGCGGTGAAAAACAATATCTTCGGCACCTATAATGTGGCCACCTGCGCGGAAACGTTTTATTTTGATCTCAACCGATAAAGCCGTCAACCCCACCAATGTTATGGGCGCCACCAAGCGCGTGTGTGAGATGATTATTCAGGCCCTGGCAAGGCAGAGCAGCAATACCACCTATGTGGCGGTACGCTTTGGCAATGTGCTTGGGTCAAACGGCTCGGTGCTGCCTCTTTTTAAAGAGCAGATCGCGGCGGGCGGCCCCTTGACGGTTACACACCCGGACATTGTTCGTTATTTTATGACCATCCCGGAAGCGGTAAGTTTAGTGCTGGAAGCGGGATTTATGGGCACCAGCGGCAATATTTTTGTGCTGGATATGGGTAAGCCGGTAAAAATATTGGATTTGGCGGAGAATCTTATCAAATTGGCGGGTTTTGTTCCGTACAAAGAAATTGATATTGTGTTTACCGGCCTTCGTCCGGGAGAAAAATTATTTGAAGAGCTGCTGATGGACGAAGAGGGAATGACACAGACGAGCAACCGGAAGATATTTATTGGAAAACCGTTGAAAATGGACGGAGAACGCTTTTTTGACCAGTTGGCGCGCTTAAAACAGGAGGCGTACGATAACCGAAGAGACTGCGTGATGGAGGCTTTAGGGACGCTGGTGCCCACCTTCCATCATAAAACGAATGAATAAAAAACCGCCTGAAAACCTGTACCGAAAGGAAAAAGTATGTATCGACAAGTTTTTAAACGGCTATTGGATATACTGTGTTCTTTTTGCGCCATCCTGCTGCTTTCCCCGCTGTTTTTGTTATTGGCGGTATGGATCAAATGCGACAGCCGCGGCCCGATTTTATTTAAACAGAAAAGAGTAGGAAAAAATAAAACCTATTTTCAGATATTAAAATTCCGTACCATGTACGCTGATACCCCAAAGGACGTGCCGACGCATCTTTTGCAGAATGCCGAGGCGAGGATCACCCGGTGCGGAAAGTTTTTGCGCCGTTCCAGTTTAGACGAACTGCCGCAGCTGTTCAATATCCTGGCGGGGCAAATGAGTTTGATCGGCCCGCGCCCCGCGCTTTGGAACCAGGATGACCTGATTGCTGAACGGGAAAAATACCGGGCCAACGACCTGACACCGGGGCTGACGGGCTACGCGCAGATACACGGCAGGGACGAACTGCCGATTGCGGTGAAAGCAAAATTGGACGGCTATTATGCGGCGCATTTATCTTTTTTACTGGATGTAAAAATTTTATTTGGAACCGTAACAGGGGTAGTAAAAGCAAGCGGCGTTGTAGAAGGCGCCCGGGATAAATGAAAAAGAGCGATAAGGCGGCTGCCTTATCGCTCTTTTTTATTTCGGAAACCACCGGCTTTGCCGGTGGAGGTACTGCGTAAAAAGCTTTCGCTTCAAGCGTCAAGTGAAACGAGCTGATAAACAGCGGT
>JAUNTE010000051.1 GCA_030538855.1 Oscillospiraceae bacterium | reverse complement strand
CACCTCCATCCTTATCATCGCCGCCCTTGTGGTGCTGACGGCATTTCATTTTATCGGCGCGCTTTTTGCCATTCCCCATAGCCGAAAAGTTTTTGTCCAGCGCCTTTTGCAGGCCCTTTTAACAGGGGCTTTGGTCGCTTTTTTGTATTACCCCATCAGCCATTTTCTCATTCTTTTACCCATTGCCTTTGCGCTGTGGGCGCTGGTGTTATCCCTCATCCACTTTGTAAACTTCTGGCAATACCGAAAAGAGCCGCACACCCGCCCCCTGGTACAGCTTTTGTACAGCATACTGTGTCTGAGCTTTTCTCTTTATTTCTTCTTTAATCTGCCCGCCTCGCAAAATACCAGCCTGCAGATCGTAGGCGGCTATATCTGCCTTTATGCGGGCGCTACCCTGCTTGACGTTTTGCTCTCGTTTACGCCCCGCCGTATCCGGGATAAGATCAAAGGCCATATCCACATCTGCCTGCCTGTCATCCTGGCCTCTTTTATCCCCCGCTCGGCGTTGGCCTCGATCAATAAATATTTTGCCAAAGAAGGTCCTGTCTCTCTCGACGTCTCTAAAGAGGACGCGGCGCCCAATGCCGAGGTATTGATCCATGTTTCTGACCGCTCGCTGCAGGGGGCCATGGGCCATGCGGATATGTGGATAGACGGCGTTTACTACAGCTATGGCTGTTATGACGAAGCGGACATGAAATGGAACGGCGGCATCGGCGCGGGCACCCTTTTTACCCATACCGAGAAAGACGCCTATATCAAATTTTGCCAGTCTGTCAGCGGTAAAGCACTGTTCGGGTTCGGCCTGGCCCTGACGGACAGCCAGATGACCGCTATGAAAACCAAGCTGGCCGAGATCATGGCCTGCACTTATGTATGGAAACCCGACGCCCAGAGAGCCGAGGAAGGGCTGATACCGGACGAGGATCATCAGGATTACGCCTCTAAGCTTTATCGCGCCACCCATGCCAAATTTTACAAATTTACAAAAGGCAGCCTCAAGCACTATTTTGTCATGGGAACCAACTGCGTCAAGCTGGTGGACACCCTGCTGCGCGCCAGCGGCGTTGACACCGTCCCCACCGGCATTGTCGCGCCGGGTACTTATTACGATCTGCTCAATCAGGAATTTATGCGCCCCGGCAGCCCCGTCGTCACCCGTAACGTCTACATGTCTGAAAGCAATATCGCCGCCAGTATTGAAAAAGAAAAAGACACAGGCAGCGAAAATAAATAATTTGTCAGCCGCGCGCGGCGCTTTTTTAACCTGATACAGCGACCGCCCTTTAAACGAGCAGACCGCGCAAAGCTTTTGCCCTCGTTTTGCAGCGGCGGCAGGGCATTTTTACGCAAAGCCCGCAAACCAAGCGGGACGCGGCAAAATATTTTTTATGGCAGCCGCAGGGCCTTTTATTTACCGCCTTTATGCCGCCGAAACAGCACCGCCGGCAAAAACAGCGGCGTGCCAACACGTTTCTGCGCCGTTTTGCACAGCCGTACCCTAAAAATCACAGGATACCGCGGAGGATACAAATATGACTTTGGGCGAACAGATAAAAGCATACCGCCAAAAGCCGGGCTTTCACAAGAGCAGCTGGCGCAGGCCCTGCAGGTATCAGGGCACGACATAACCACATGGGAGGCGGATAAAGAGCTGCCTGATCCGAATCATTTGACCGCCCTCAACCAAAAGATGGGGACGGCGCTTGACGGCCTTGTCAACGGCGGGGGCGCCATCGCAGAAAAGGCGGCGGCTAAACGGGCGGCAGATATCAAACTGAGTTTGATAAACGCCATTGTCTTTTTTTCTGTCGCGCTTCTTTGAGCCGTCATTGCCGGCATCAATCTGTCTCATCATACCCATGTGTTCGCGCCTGTATTAAATTTTATATGTACGGCTACCGCGTTGGCCGTGGCCCTGATGCATATCAAAAGATATATTTCTTTAAAAAAGCAGGGGTAAACGCTTTTATTTTGCGGCTGCGCTGTCTGTGTTCAAGGGCTGTTAAAAAATTACCGTCTTTTTATAAACACAGGGACGGCAAAGCACACCGAGCCTGCCAAAGACGCCGGTGTACTGTTATGCAGGCGCATACTGCCTGCGAAAGTTTCGGTTTCTCTATTTTCAAATAGCCCCCAGCCTGAAATCCGAAGCCCGGACGCAGAGAGAGCCTGCCAGCCTTTTTTATAAAGGCGTGGAAGGGTTTCGTCTTTCAGGCTTTTTCGCCGGTACTTTTACCTTCTTGGCCGCAAAAGCGATTTTTTTTACGGCCCCCGCGGCTGGAACTGCGCGGCCCGTTTTTTTATGCTGTTGGAATATAAAAGCAAGAGGTACAGCCTTTTAAGGGCCGTACCTCTTGCTTTTATGCGTTTTTACAAAACGCGCCTTTTGTGAGTTTGAAGTTATATCTTAATCGCAGTTGCGCTGCCAGAGGTCTTCTATTTCAGGCTCTTCCTCATAACGGCAGGCCAGTTCATACGCCTCTTCCAAACTCAGCTTCTTTTCCTGTCTCATTACTGTCACCAGCCCTTTCTTTTGGTCTGATCACAGTATACCGCCTTATATGTACGATAAAATGGACTTATTCTCCAAAAGCCAGTTTTTCAAAATCCTGAACAGGCAGTGGGCGGGCAATAAAGTACCCCTGTATCATATCACAGTCGGCTTTGCGCAAAAACTCCATCTGTTCCTCTGTCTCCACGCCTTCCGCCACCACAGAAAGCCCCAGATCGCGCGCCATCTCAAGCACATGGCGTACCACGGTCTGGCCGCGGGGGCCCGTCAGTGTCTCGTCCAAAAAGCCTTTATCCAATTTCAGCACGTCTACCGGCACGTCCCGCAGAATATTCAGCGACGAATAGCCCGACCCAAAATCGTCCAGCTCCAGTATAAACCCCGCCCTTCGCAGAGAGGTCATCAGATCTACCAGCTCGTTTTGATTTTCCATCAGCAGCGTCTCGGTCATCTCCAGATGCAGCCGGTCAGGGGTGAGGCCGTATTTTTCAGTAAGAGAGGTCAAAAGCGGCGTCAGGGTAACCCGGCAGGTATGTAGACGCGAGACGTTGACGGATACCGGCAGAACCGGACGCTCCTCTTTTTTCCAGCGGTATAAAACCTTCAGCGTCTCCTCCCACATGTATTGATCCAGCCGTAAGATCATGCCGTTACGTTCAAGCAGAGGCAGAAATTCCCCCGGGGGTATCAGGCCGCGGGTTGGGTGCCGCCAGCGCACCAGGGCTTCGGCCCCGCAGATACGGTGCTGCGGCAGATTGTATTTTGGCTGTAAAAAAACCTCAAATTCCCCTCTGTCCAGCGCGGCCTCGGCTTCGCGTTCAATATTCTGTTCTTTCAGCAAACGGTCGCGCAGCTCTTTCTCATAAAAAGCATATGGCTGCACGGCGTTGCCCTTCGCCGTCTCTCCTGCAATGCGCGCCCTGTCCACCATCAGGTTCACCGGCATGGCGGGGTCTTCTACAAAATAAACGCCAAAGCGCGCCCCAAGGGGGCAGTCTTCCCGAAAAGCCTGCAGCCGCGCCGTCAGGTGGCGTATCTCCTGCGCCACGTCCTGTTTTGTCAGGTAAGGTACGGCAAGGCAGAATTCATCGGCCTGTACCCGGGCATAGCGGCCACGCGTCCCCACCGTCTGGGACAGTGTCTTTGCGATATACCGCAACGCCTGATCGCCGATCTCCATGCCAAAACGGTCGTTTATCAGTTTGAACCGCTCTACGTCCAGCACCAGTATCGCGCAGCGCCCGTGCGGCGCCGCCTGTATAAACAGCCGCGCCTCCTGACAGAACTTTCCATAGTTATAAATGCCGGTCAGCGTGTCAAATTCAGCTTTATATTTCAGGGCCTGCATGGCTTTGGTCTGTTCATCCACATCCAAAATGCTTCCCACCGCCCGCACCACCTTGCCGTCTTCTCCGCAGATGATGGTGACTGCCGTTTGATACCAGCGGTATTGCCCAGACCTTGTAAAAAACCGGCAAAGCACCTCGGCCGTTGGCTCACGGTCTCTCAGGCGCTGACGAAACCGCTGAAAAACCGCGATGTCGTCCGGGCAAAGCAGCGGCGGCGTGCCCAGCTGGTTGAGCAGGTCTTTATCCGGTGCCAGAGCAAAGGCGTCCAATATTCCCGATGAGAGATACCGGCTGGGCGGGTTCCACTCAAATACGCTGGCGCCGGTTTGCCGGACAATGATCTTATATCTTTCGTCGTCCTGTTTCAGCTGCTCTTTTACCGCCAGCTGCTGCTGCAAAAACTGGTTCTGCGCGGTCAGCGTCTGGATCTGACGCTGATCCGAGATCTCGCGGATAAACAGCAGCGCCGTATCCGGCCGGCCGTTTTCTCCCGGTGTAAATATGGCGCGCGCGCTGTGCCACAGCCCCACCCGGGTGCAATATTCTATACGCAGCTCTTTATTTTTTTCGTTTTTCAGGGCACGAAGGTTTTCCAGCGTCAAAAGGCCGGTCAGCCGGGCGGCCTCCTCGGCAAACATCAGCTTCTCGGCTTTGGCGGCCAGCTCTTCACAAAAAAAGCCTTTAGCGGGCAAAAATTCTTCACGGTTTTCGCTCTGGTCAAACGATTCGTAAAATCCGCTTTGCAGGTCGATCTCACAGATAAAATCATATACCCCACGCAGCGCAAAATGATACCGGCGGTCGCGCCGGCGCTGTTCTTTTTCCTCCGCCGTCTCCTGGCGGTCGTAGCCTGTCAGCAGATAGGCTTTTTGGTTTTCCTCCCACAAAATAGGCGATACCGTCACTTCAAGGCGGGCGCCAAGCAGCTGAGAATATACCCTTGCGGTGGCCTTCTCTTTGCCGCCGGCCAATTGGCGGATGGGACAGTGGGGGCACGGCTCCTGCTTTTTAAAAAAGGCCTGGTAACAGGTGCTGCCTTCGGGGATAGGGCCGCCATAAGAATTTTGGATCTCTTTATTATAATATAAAAGTTCATAAGTATCCTTGGCGATGACGTAGATACCGTTATTTACCGCGTCCATCACCCGCCGTGTCAGGGCGGCATGACGGCGGTTATTCTCGATATTTTTGCGGTACTGCAGGTTGGCGCTGATGACCTGGGCGGCGATGCGCAGCGCCCGCGTTTCTTTTTTCGTGGCGCTGGGCCGTCCCGTCCGCGCCTCCAGCGCTAAAAGCCCGGTCAGTTCCTCTTTTTCCTGAAATGGAAGCAGCATCACGCTGACGGCCCCGCTCTCGATAAATGCCCTGGCCAGATCACCCGGCAGCTCCGAGATCTTTTCAGTGTAATAGACGCCCGCGTTCAGCAGACGGCGTTTAAACGCCTCCAGCGAGATGTATTCCAGTCTTACCGCGGCGCTCACCTCGCCCGCGCGGCACCAATCACGATGAAGCTCTAAGCTGCCGTCCTCGGCTGCTGCGAAAAAATAGGCGCAGTTCAAATTAAAATACCGCACCATAAATTCCATGATGCTCTGCATCGCCTGTTCAATATCTTCGCTGTCATACAGCGCCGCGAAGATATATTCCAAAAAGTCGTTCTCTTCAAACAGCGTCTGCTGCAAAAAAGGCAGCTCGGTCTGATCGCGCATGGCCTGCAGCACTTTTCGGCTGCTTTTTTCAAGCAGGGTAGAACTGTAAAAACTGTACTGGTTCTTTCCCCTTGTTTTTGCATGGTACAGCGCCAGGTCTGCATGGCGGTACAGGGTGTCAAAATCCTTTCCGTCCTGGGGCGCAAGGCAGATGCCCACGCTGCAGGTAGCGCGTATTTTTGAAGCGCCGCGCTTAAAACCGGCAGTGAGCCTCTCTCCCCATTGCGCGGGCGCGCCGGGGCCCTCCACCTCTTCAGCCAGTATCAAAAATTCATCGCCGCCGATGCGGCCCACCAGATTCGGCGGCGGAAACAGCGCCGTCATCTGCTGTGCTATCTCACACAGCGCCTCGTCGCCCGCCAAATGGCCATAGGCCTCGTTCATGGCTTTAAAATCGTCAATGTCCACCATCAAAAAACCGCGCCGTTTTTTATCGTTTGCCGCAAAACGTTTGGCGGCTTCTTTTTCAAAGCTGCCGCGGTTATAAAGCCCGGTCAGGCTGTCCATCCCCGCCAGACGGCGCAGGTCGTCCTCCTGCCGGTGTACGGCATCCTCGTCGTGCAGCGTCAGATAGATAATATCTTTATTGTGCTTGGCACGGCGCAAAACACAGCGGTACCATATCGCCCCGTCCGCCCGCGGGTGCAGCCGGCGCAGCAAAAACTCTTTCGACGGCCAATCTTCCGTCAGGCCCTTTTGGGTAAGGGCGGCCGCCAATGCCTCTGCCTGGTCCGGGCACTCATATTCTTTCAGCAGCCAGGCCGCGCAGTCCTCCACTTTTTGGGGCGCAGGCGCCGGGCCGCCGTCCATCGACATCACAAGGCCGCGCGCAATATCCAGCGCCAGCACTGTATCGCCCGCCGTTTCCATCATATCCTGATATTGGGCCAAACTCGGCCGGTTTTGTCCTTGACGTTTTTTCCATAAACCCATGAGCCCGCGCCTCCCCACTAGCGCCTTTTTTCTCATGATACACGAAAAAACATTTTCACGCAACCAAAAAACAGGTATACTGGATAACAAAAGAAAGGAGGGCCATCATTATGGGCCTTTTATTTGTCGAATACCCAAAATGCTCCACCTGTCAAAAAGCCAAAGCCTGGCTGAATGCCGGGGGAATCGTCTTTGAAGACCGCCACATTGTTTTACAGCCGCCCACCGCGGCCGAGCTGGAGATCTGGCTTCAAAAAAGCGGGATGCCGCTGAAAAAGCTGTGGAACACCAGCGGCCAAAAATACCGCAGCCTTGGCCTTGCTGAAAAACTTGGGCAAATGGACGCGGCACAGCAGCTTGCACTGCTGGCCTCAGACGGGATGCTGGTAAAACGGCCTGTCCTTGTGGGCGAAACGTTTGCCCTGTTCGGCTTTGCCCCCGAAGCCTGGCGTGCCGCCCTTATAAAAGAGAAGGCCGCGCAGGCCTGATAACGCCCCGAACGGTAAAAGCAGGGCCGCCGCTAAACCTGCATGTAAAACCAAAGCCCTTGTCCCGGCTTGGTTTTACCGCTGAAACGCAGCGTATTTGTTCTCTGCTGATGTGTCTTTTCATGCGGCCCGGGCGGTAAAGGCAGGCCGCTTTGCGCTGTGCCGCATTTTGAAAAACTACGTTGCCCGCCCCGCAAAGCCGCTGCCATCGACGGTAAAACCGCTCACCTTTGCAGCCCCCGCGCGGCGGCGCTGGCAGCGTCATTATTTTTTACAGGGCGGTCCTCTACAGCCGCCGCGCTTCTCGCGCTTTTATCCGCCGCCCGGTAAAGCGCCGCCCCATTGGTTTTTTCAAATGTCCCTCTACTTTACCGCTTCTTTGCGTTTTGAGGCTGTTGACAAACCTAGGCTCCGTAGAAAACGAGAGCGTTTTTTTCGGCAAATGAAACGAAAACCGCAGGGAATACTCGATGTATTTCCGAGGATTTTTGTGAGACATGCTGGAATGAAACGTCGAAGCTTTTCAAGGGGCGACTTTGTCAACAGCCCCGTTTTCAAATGAATAACATATATAAGTTGCTTTTTATGCCTTGACTTTTGAAAACCAAGATCATATAATATGTTCAAACCTGTAAACCTATGTGGGAGGCGCCAATGAGCAAGCGGACAATGGGTATTTTGTCGGAATGTATTCCGATTTTTACAATGCTTCAGGACGAGAGCCGACAGCAGATCCTTATGCTTTTGTTCGATAACCGGGAAATGACGGTTAGTGAAATGACTGAAAATCTAGAGCTTTCCCGCCCAGCGGTTTCACATCATATGAAATTACTTCTGGATGCCGGTTTGGTTTCCGTTAAAAAAAATGGAAAAGAGCGAATTTACAGCCTGAATCTTCAAACCGCCATAAAGCAGTTGAAAGAATTGCTGTCATCCATTGAAACTGACGTCCAATATAACGCCTGACAAAAGGCGTTATATTTCGAGGCAATATGTTTACAGGTTTAAACTTATAACTAAACGAGAGTGTTATGATGAACAAGAAACAAACGTTGCGCGTAAGTTATCAAAATCAAAACAGTTGGAGGGAAATTCAAAGTTTTCTTCCGCAAGGCTATCAGTTGACAGACGCCACAATGCCCAAAGAAGAGTGCTGGACATGGAGAGAAAACCAGATACATTTGGACGTTTACCGTAATCCGAGCGCAAAAGCAAAAGTTATCCTGTTTCATGGCGTTGGAACAAATGGCAGGCAGATGACAACCATTATCGGTAAACCCCTTGCAGCGGATGGTTTTGAAGTGATTGCGCTTGATATGCCTCTCTACGGAGAAACCGCAGTAAGCAGAAACATGACAGTGACATTTTCTGATTGGGTCGCGTGCGGCAATGATTATGTGAGTTATGAGCTTTCGAGAGACGACCGCCCTGTTTTTTTATATGGCTTATCTGCGGGCGGAATGGAAACTTATTTTGTCGCGGCAAAGAACAGAAAGGTAAAGGGCATTATCGGAATGACGTTTCTCGACCAAAGGGAAAAAACGGTAAGAATGACTACAGCAAAGAATTGGTTTTGGGGCACTTTTGGTACGGCGCTTGCTGCCCTGTCCTGTCATATGGGGCTTTCAAAATTCAAGATGAAAATGGGCGTCTGCGCAAAGATGAACACCTTATGTAACGATGAAAAAGCATTAAAAGCTATGCTGAAGGATAAAACCTCGGCGGGCAATAAAGTCAATATGAAATTTTTGTCGGATTATATGACCTATATCCCAGAAGTTGAGCCTGAAGATTTTGACGTCTGTCCCATTCTTTTGACACAGCCGGAAAATGACGGTTGGACGCCGGAATTTTTAAGTGATATTGTACTTGATAAAATAAAAAAAACAGCTGTCAAAAAAGTGAAATTAAGAAACGGCAGCCATTATCCTATCGAGGCGGAGGCTCTCGAAGATCTGCATCAATATATTTTAGAATTTATCATCGAAAATCTGGAATGAGGCTTTGCCATGAAAATCATTTTAATTACCGGGGCAGGCTCCGGGATAGGTTACGAAACGGCAGTATTTTTGAGCGCACTTGGACACAAAGTATACGGCGGCGTCCGCAATCAACGCTCTGCTGAAAAGCTGACGCAGAGCGGCATCATTCCAATAGAACTTGATATTACGGACGAGAGGCAATGTACGCAGGCGGTCAAGCTCATATTAGAGAATGACCAAAGGATCGACGTATTAGTGAATAACGCGGGCTACGGATTATTCGGAGCGGTAGAGGATATCGAAATCAGTGAAGCAAAGCACCAGTTTGATGTAAACCTGTTTGGAGCGGCGAGATTAACCCAACTGGCGCTGCCATCCATGAGAGAACACAAAAGCGGTAAAATCATAAATATTTCTTCTGTCGGCGGACGAACGGTATCGTATATGGGCGCTTGGTATCATGCAAGCAAATATGCCGTTGAAGCGTTCAGCGACGCTTTGCGGATGGAAGTCTCAGATTTTGGTATTGATGTTGTATTGATCGAACCGGGTGGTACGAAAACAAATTGGTGGGAAACGGCAACAGAAAATATGAAGCGCCGGTCAAAAGGCGGCGCTTATGAAAAAGCTACCGAACAAGCCACCGCCGGCATGATAAAATTATATAGAAACAGGCTGATGTCAAAGCCTGCCGTGATTGCAAAAGTTATTATAAAAGCGGTTGACGCAAAAAAGCCCAGGGCGCGATATATTACAGGCTTTGGCGGCAAACGGCTTTTGTTCTTACATTTTATTTTGCCCGCAAAGTGTTATGATTGGCTTGTCAAACACGCAGTGTAGAATAGAAATTTTTTGAATATGAGGTTTTTTATATATCTTGCCCGCTGGTGAAAACAGTTCTGCACTTGCGGCCCCACGCAGCACAGCCCAGCCTTATTTTGCCTGCCGCCGCAAAGGCTTCTCTTTCTCTTTGACGCAAGAAAAAGCTCCCGCAGACAGCCCCTTGCTGCAAGGCGGCCTTTTCCCGGTATCCGTCTGCAGCGTAGACAAAAATGGACGGCGGAAAATTTTCCGCCGTCCGTTTGTTTTTTATTGCCTCGCAATAAAATAATTGATCTCTATCGCCTCGCCCTCCCAGCTATTGCGGCAGCCGGGCGATTGGCCCAAAAACAGCCTTCGCCTGGCTGCGGCTGTTTTATTGTCTGAAAACGAAAAGACCATTTAAAAGGCTATATAAGTTTTTGTAGTGTGTCCCGCAAACCCGCCTGAAATCAAGGTTTGCGCGTATGCCCTTAAAAAGTACCGCCACGCTTTGCAAAGTGCGCTTGTAAAGTTGGGCGGCATTTGGGCGGCAAATCGGCCGATACATAAACTGATACATTCGGCTATAACCCAGCAACCATGCGCTTTTCAGCTTATTGACAGGCCGTAACCGGCTGGGAAAATATCTGTTTTTTATTGCTTTTTGTACCCAGGGCTTCAGCGCAGCTCTACCTTTATCTGGCCCATGCCGCAGTCCAGCGTCATTTTTTTAGCCGCGCCTTTGTTCATCAGGGTATCCACTCCCATGCCGCTGAAGCGCTGCCCATCCAGCACGATGCTGCCCATGCCGCAGCTGAGGGCGGTCTCATAGTCGCCCGCCTGTATACCGCTGAACGCGGCCACGATCTCTCCCATGCCGCATTCAAGAGAGATTTCACAAGCACCCTGCCCGGCAAATTCTATCCGGCCCATGCCGCCTTTCAGGGCGCACACATCGGCCACATCCAGCCCTTTTAAGCGTACTGTCCCCATACCCGCTTCGACGTGTAAATTTTTACAGGAAAGCCCCGCTTCCACCAAGGCATCCCCTGTACCCAGGTCGATATCGATATTTTCATATTCTCCGGCCGGGACGGTAATGACGATGCTGTTATTGCCGCCGATACTGCTGAAACCAAAGTTGAAAATGGCAAAGTCAACGGCATCCGGGCCGGTCACCTGAAAAGTGTCTCCCTCAAACCGGTATGTGATCTCCATCCCCTCCGGCGCTTCAACCGCAAATGCAGTCCCTGCTTTTACCGTCGCGCTGATGTTGCCCAGATCGAACCGAAGGTTTTTTGCCTCGCCCTGCAAAACGTGACTGACCAACGCAGCTTCCTCGGGCTGATATCCCGGCAAAGTGACGACCGTTTTGCGCAGCAAGGATACCCCGTCTTGATTCACCGTCAAAAGCCCGGTGGGCAGGGTAAAGCGCCGGGCCCCCGCCGCAAAGCCGGCCCCAAACACCGCAGCGCCGGCCACCAGAAGGCACAGCCCGACTATGGTGCATATTTTGCAAAATTTTTTCATCGTTCAGCGCCTCCTCTTTGAAAAACAGAGCGGAACAGCCAGCACAGGCCGCGCCAGAAAACCGGGATTCCCTTAGCGCAGAATTCCACGCCTCCGGCCAAAAAGCAAAAACCCAGCCCAAGGCAAACCAGCGCCGCGCCAAAACCTAAAAGGCCCTCCAGCGGGGCCGTCGCCAGCGTCACTATCGACAGCCCTACGCCGCATACCCCGCCGATGAACAGCCCTACCGCCGCCGCGCACAGCGCCACGGCCAGCGCCGCAACCACCGCAGCGCAGGCGAACAGCAGAGAACCCACCACAGCCAGCGCGGTTATCCAAAAAGGAAAGGTGATGATGAGCGCCGCCAACATACCGCCGGATAATTTTTTTCTTGGCAGGCCTCCGGCTCTGCCCGCTTCGCCGTACCCTGCGGGCGTATGCTGCCTGTGGGCCGCCGCTTCACCGCCCGCGCTTTCTGTTTCAAGCTTGATGTTGTCGGCCAGCTGCTGCGGAGACCCCAGCTCTCTCAGCACCTGCTCTTCATTTTCTTCTCCGGCGTCCGCGATATAGCCGTCCCAATACTCCACGGCGGCCTCGCGTTCTTCAGCCGGCAGATCGTACAGCTGCGCCGTCAGCTGGGCGATATATTCCTGTCTTGTCATTTATCCTGTTCCTCCTTCAGCAGTACCCCGCTCACTTTTTCACAATACTCCCGCCAGTCCGCCCGGTACTGGGCCAGCCGTACTTTGCCAAATGGGGTAAGCTGGTAATACCGCCGGTTGCGCCCGTTGAACTCTTTGTCGAACGTACAAAGGCATCCTTCTTTTAAAAGCCGCCGTAAAACCGGATACAGCGTACTTTCAGATAATTCGATTACCTCTCGTACCTCCTGCGCGATCTTGTAGCCATAGGTGCTCTCCTCTTCCACCACCGCCAACACGATGGCGTCCAACAGCCCAGCCCCGATGGGAAACGCCATATCCGCACCTCCCTTATAAGTTTAACAATATTATATGT
>JAUNTE010000050.1:2016-12371 GCA_030538855.1 Oscillospiraceae bacterium | reverse complement strand
ACAGGACCTGAGCTGGAGCAAGAGGCAGAATCTGCACAGCTGATACAGGAACCTTCGCCTTTTTACGAAGATTTGTCACCCGAAGAGGTGTTGGCGATCATGCAGAAAATCCAGGCAGGCGATATGTCTTATATAAAAAGTAATGCTATATTTACAACCGAAAAGTATGAAAGGATGTTTCAAACAGGAAGGTATGAACTGGTTCTGGCAGACATCAATAAGGATGGTTTTCAGGATCTGGTTTGGCGGGCGGCATCCTGCAATGATGACAAGCCTTATGATAAGCCTATTACTGTTATTATTTCTTATAAAGATCATGCGTTTCAGCCTGTGCTTGCAGATACGGTGGATGCGGCATACTTTTACATACTTAGTGAAAACGACACCGTTATATCATGTTTTGAGCAAGGCGGCGTGGTCATTTATCATACCTATTCTTTATATCATTATGATGAAGAGTGGGAAGAGACTTTTCAGTGGGGAATAAGTGCCCATGGCTTTTATGATTTAGATGAATTACCGGAGAAATGGAGGGCGGAACATTTCCCGCAAGTTACAACGGAAGGGACCTATTTTGTAAGATTTAAAGAAATACCGGGTACCGACGGAGAAGAGAAGGAGGAATCGATTACAGAAGAAGAATTTTTACAGTCGTTCAAAGAGATGACGGGGTTTGACTTCATAGGGGAATTTATTTAGAAGCAAGATCTTATCCGGCCTGGCTGCTTTTATGGAACAAAGGGTAAGGCCGCTGAGAAATATGCTGTTCAAGAAAATTATGAAAAGAAACCGGTACGGAAAACAAAAAATATATGGGCCGGATCATCTGCGGTATACGCGTTACAGCGGTGACCGCAGAAATGAACAGGCTGCCGCGTTTTAACAAATAACAAACGCGGCAGCCTGATAAACTGCCGCACATCCTGCATGTGCGGCACACAATATGGCCAGAGGAAAATGCCCCTTTTTTAAAGGCTGTTTTGTATATGTGCCGGTTGCCCCCCTGTAACGTTTGCCCAAGCTTTCAGCGCCTTCCCTGACAAAGGCGTTTTAAACGTTATTTTTCTTTTACGGCGATCCATACTTCTACAGAGCCGTCTTTTTTATAGTGTTCCACATCCGGCGCCCCGGCTTTCATCCTGCCGGTGATATAACCTTTATTGAGCGGCCGGTAATGCGATTTGGGCAGCCACTTCGAGATGGCCATAGCCTCTGTTTTGCCGATGGTTTCCATCGTGCAGGGAAATACCGCCCAAGTCATGGCGGGTACGGTATATTCGGCCGCCCCTTCTGGGGCTTCACGGTCGCTGGTGACGGCGATGAGATACTCGAATTTCCGGGGGTCCGTTTTGTCCGTATTATAAATGTTGACGCCAAACAGGCCCTGCGGCTCTTGATTTGCCAGCGCCAGCAGCGGCTGCTCCAGATTTTTTGACCGAAATCCGGCCCAGTGGGCGGGGATCGCTTTGCGGCCCTCGCCTTTTTGATTTGTCGTTTTGAGCAAATAGCCCACCACGCGGAAGCTGTCTTTTGTTTCAATATGAAAAACGCCGTTCATGTTTTATCCTCCTGTAAATTTAGTTTCGCTTTATCGTTTTAGGGTGTCGGCCCTCATGCATCCCATCCGGGGCAGGAGGCGCGCAAGCTGTCCGCCGTCAGCGTTTTCGCGCTGTGCAGCATCTTTATAGGCGTGCCGGTAAATACCACCTCACCGCCGTTCTTTCCGCCGTCCGGGCCGATGTCGATGATCCAATCCGCCCGTTTCATCACGTCCGGGTTATGTTCGATGACCACCAGCGTATTTCCGCGGGAGACGATGAAATCAAACAGTTTGAGCAGGTTTTGAATGTCGGACAGGTGCAGGCCGGTGGTGGGCTCATCCATCACGATGACGCCGCCTTTTTTGGCAAGGTTTTTTGCCAGTTTGATGCGCTGGCGCTCGCCGCCGGAGAGGGTGCTGAGCGGCTGGCCCAGCGTCAGATAGGACAGCCCCACCTGTTCCATCACCTTCAGATGCTTTTTGATTTTGGCGTCCTCAAACACCTCCAACGCCTGAGAGGCGGTAAGCCCCAGCAGTTCTACAATGTTTTTGCCCCTGTAAGTACAGGCTAGGGCCTCGCTGTTATACCGTACGCCGCCGCAGGCCTCGCATTCTGTGACAATGGGGTCCATAAAAGCAAGCTCGGTGACGAGGACGCCTTTGCCGCCGCATACCGGGCAGGCCCCGGCAGAGTTGAAGCTGAAGAGACTGTCCGGTTTGCCGTTTTTTTCTCCAAGCAGTTTTCGGATTTCGTCAAAAAAGCCCAGGTAGGAGGCGGGGGTGGAACGGTTGGTGGCCGTGATAGGGCCCTGATCGATCATTACAATGTCGCTTTCATATTGCTTTGCAAACACCTGAGAGATCAGTGTGCTCTTGCCCGAACCGGCCACGCCGGTCACCACGGTCATGACCCCGAGGGGAATATCCACATCCACATGTTTGAGGTTGTGCAGGCAGGCGTCCCGCACCGTCAGGCTGCCCGTTGGGCAGCGGGGCGCCTTTTTGACGGGCAGCACCTGCCGCATGGCCCGCCCGGTTTTGGTATCGGCGTGAAGCAGCTCTTGATAACTGCCTGTAAACACGATCTCTCCGCCATGCTGCCCGGCCCCCGGCCCCACGTCGATGATATGGTCGGCGATGGAGATGACGTCTTTGTCATGTTCCACCACCAGGACGGTGTTGCCCTTATCACGAAGCTGCCGCAGCAGGCCGTTCATGCGGTAGACGTCCCGCGGGTGCATCCCGGCGCTGGGCTCGTCAAAGATATAAGTCATCCCGGTGAGGCTGCTGCCCATATACCGTACCAGTTTGAGCCGCTGGGCCTCGCCGCCGGAGAGGGAGGGCGTTTCCCGGTTGAGATGCAGATAGGGCAGGCCGATTTCGATCATCCGGTCAAGCCCTTCCATGATGGTTTGTACCAGCACGCCTATTTTGGGGTCGGTGATCTGCGTCAGCGCTTCCCGAAGCTGGGTCAGCTCCATGGCGCAGAAGTCGGCGATGGAATAGCCGTTTATTTTGCAGTTCAGGGCGGCTTCGTTCAGCCGCTGCCCGTGGCAGTGGGTGCACTCCATCTCGGACAACAGGCTTTGAGACTTCTGCTGGGTGTGTTTGCTTTTATTGCTGATGTCCCGGTTGAGAAGCGTCCTGGTGTATTTGTGGTACAGCCCGGATACTTTCGGATCCTCCGGCTCACTTTTGCCGTCGCGGGAGCCATAGAGCAAAAGGTTGTATTCCTCGCCGGAATATGCCCGGACGGGCTTGTCCAGATCGAACAGGCCGGACTGGGCGTACTGCTTCCAGTACCATGAGCCGGGACGGTAGAGGGAATCTTTCACGCAGCCCTCATTCCATGATTTGTCCAGGTCAAGGATCGCCTCTACATCGACTTTGGCAATCTTACCCAGGCCCGCGCAGGCCCTGCACATGCCGTTGGGGTCGTTGAAAGAGAAGTAGGAGGCGGTGCCCGCATAAGGCGTCCCGATACGCGAAAACAGCAGCCGCAGGCTGGCGTACAGGCCGCTGACGGTGCCCACGGTTGAACGGGCGTTGCCCCCCAGCGGGGACTGGTCCACCACCACCGATGCCGTCAGGTTGTCGATACGCTCCACCGCCGGTTTGGGGTATTTTGGCAGCCTGGACCGCACAAAGGCCGGGTAGGTGGCGTTCATCTGCCGCTGGGACTCGGCGGCGATGGTGTCAAAGACAATACTGGATTTGCCTGAGCCCGACACACCGGTAAATACCGTGATTTTTTCTTTTGGGATACGGAAAGTGACGTGTTTTAAATTGTTTTGGGTCAGCCCGTGTATAAGGATATCCGCCATCAGTTCAAACCTCTTTTCGTTTGCTTTTTTGTATCATGCCGCAGCAGCGGCATGATCAGCGCAGTCAGATGACCGGCTGCGGGGTTTACATATAAAATGCCGTCTGTTGAGAAAATATAGATCAGGAGGACCGTCAGCAGGAGCGGGCGGAGGATGGAACGCGGCATGGTTTTGATGGCCTGCCCAGCCGCAAGAAAATCCTCCTCCTCAGATGTAACGGCTTTTTCCATTTCTTTTTCTCCGCTGATATCCTGATGCTGATGTTTTTTGCGTTGCAGTGTATCAAGAAAAAGAAATTTGAGCCCGACCATTTTTGCGGATTTTTATCTATCCGCCTGTTTGACGGCAAACCATGCCTCGCGTATAGAAGTTTCCGTCCCACGCCCCTCCGGGGGATAGACCTCGATATCGGGCAGCGCCGCGTAGGCCATGCCGGTGGAGGGGAGATACTCAAAGTAAAAGTCTCGAAACAGGTTTGCAAAAGTGGTGGAACGGAAGGGGCTTTTGGCTGCTACGCACCAGGTTGCCGCCGGGAGGTAAAGTTCTTCCAGCCCTTGGGGGACGGGCTGACCTGTGGCGGCCGCGATGTAGTAAAAAATATGCTGCGGGTCAAAATAGGCGCTGACGCCTAAAACACCGTAAGGCTCCTGTTCGGCCAGCCCGCAGATTTGCCGGAATTGCGCTGTTTCAATGGTCTGTTTCCAAAACAGCGGGATTTTGACCATGTTCTTCTCATGTTCTTCGGTCAGCCGTGTTTTTATGCCCACCAGCCGGATGACGTCCTTTTTACAAATTTGATACCGCATATGTCCCTCCATGATATTGTGTTTATTTTATCCACGGGGTCAAATGTCCGGCCCTGCCTGACATGCCCCTGCGGGCTGCAAAGACGCTGGCCGCACTGCGCAAAATGTGCAGGCGGCGCTTCAGATAGACGATGCCGCCGAGCCGCCAAGCGGTATTTGTGAGACATGCCGGCGCGCCGTATACGAGTTTTAGGATATTGGCAGGGCAGCGCCTTAAACCGATCACTTGTCAAACCTGCTTTTATAGGCTTTTTTCATCTGGCGGGCTTTTTTTCGCAAATGTGCGCGGCCTCTTTTCTCTATTTTATAAAACATGGAACAAAAGGACATGATACTTTTTGCTGAGTTTTTGGCGCTGGTGATCGGCCGTGCGGTATGGTATCATAAAAACAGCGGAAGGAGGCGTCGTTTTGAAAGAACTATCTCCATTAGAAAAAGCAATCGCATATATAGAAAACCATCTGAATGAAAATATAGGCTTGAGCGATGTATCCCGGGAGACCGGCTACTCTTATTACCATATGACGCGGCTGTTTTCTGCCGTATTGGGAGAATCCGTTGGCCGCTACATCAACCGGCGCAGGCTGTATAACGCCTCAGAAAAACTGATCCGTTCTAATCAGCGGGTCATCGATATTGCGTTTGACTGCGGGTTTGCGTCGCCGGAGGCATTCAGCCGGGCGTTTAAAGCCGCTTTTGGCAGCAGCCCGGCAGATTACCGAAAGACAGGGCTTGACCTGGTGGTAAACGCCAAGAGGGGATTGACCCCTGAAGATGTGGGCCATATCGCAAACAACATTTCGCACGCGCCTCGATTTGTAACGCTGGGGGAGATAAAGGTGGCCGGGCTCAGGGGGACCACCTCGCTTTCTGATAACCGGCTGCCCGCATTGTGGGAGAAGTTTATGCGTCTGCATAAAGATTTGGGTATGGCCTCCGGCGCGGGATACGGCATTTGCGAGACGCAGCAGACCGCTTATACCAAAGAGGGGGACGTGCTGTTTGCGGTCATGGTGGGAAGCCCTGTGCATGATTTTGACAGTTTGCCGCCCTCCCCGCCTTTAGATCGAAAAATTTTACAGGCGGGAAAATACGCCGTTTTTACCCACCGGGGCACCTTGGCAAACCTCTCGAAGACATATCAGTATATTTTTGGAACATGGCTGCAGACCACAAAAGCAGAACTGGATGACCGTGAGGATTTTGAAGTCTATGAAGGGGAGATATTGTCGTTTGATGATGCGGATAACGAGGTGGAAATTTATATTCCGGTAAAATAAAAAAGAGACAACGCCGGCAGGGGTAAGCGCTGCGGGCACTGTTTTTTGTAACCCGGTTTTTGTAAAAAATACGTGTATTTTAAGGCGGCGACCCGGCTATGGGCATAATAGATAAAAAAGAAGCTGCGAAATCAGAGCTTTGCCCCGGCGGATTTTATTGACAGGCCGGTAACACGGGGGTATCATGTAAAAAAGGATGAGGCCGGGTATGCGCCGCGGGGAAGAGCGCCTTGCGAAAAGCGGCGGAGCGTACGCGGCGGCTTCAAATTCAAAAATTTGAGAGGTGTCAGGCAATGTATTTGCAGGAATATCAGCGTTGGCTGCAGAAAGCGACGGACGACCCAGATTTGATTGGGGAACTGAAAAAAATTGAGGGGAACGACGAAGAGATCAAAGACCGGTTTACCCTGGATTTGGAATTTGGCACCGGTGGCCTGCGCGGCGTGATAGGCGCGGGCACCTACCGGATGAATATTTACACCGTGCGCAAAGCGACGCAGGGCATGGCGAACTATATCAAAAAACAAGGCGGCGCGGGACGGGTGGCCATCTCGTACGACAGCCGCAACAAAAGCCGCCGTTTTTCAGAAGCGGCGGCGGGGGTGCTGGCGGCAAACGGGATCCATGTATTTATGTATAAAGAGCTGATGCCCACGCCCTGCCTCTCTTTTGCGGTGCGCGAACTGAAATGCGATACCGGCATCATGATGACGGCCAGCCATAACCCGGCGAAATACAACGGATATAAGGCCTATGGGCCCGACGGCTGCCAGGTGGCGAACGAGGCCGCTGACGCGATCTACGAAGAGATGAAAAAGACCGACGTGTTCGACGATGTGAAGACGATGGAATTTGATAAGGCGCTGGAGGAGGGGCTGGTGACGTATATCCCCGAGGAGGTGTACGAGGCCTACTACGCCAACGTCAAAGCCCAAAGCGTGCGGCCCGGCGTTTGCGCGGGAACGCAGATGAAGCTGGTATATACCCCGCTGAACGGTACGGGCAATGTGCCGGTGCGGCATATTTTAAAAGAGGTGGGCGTCGCCAACATCACCGTGGTGCCTGAGCAGGAATACCCGGACGGCAATTTCCCCACCTGCCCTTATCCCAACCCTGAAATTCGTGAGGCGCTGGAGAAAGGGCTTGCCCTGTGCCGTGAAACAGGGGCCGACCTGCTGCTGGCCACCGACCCTGACGCTGACCGCGTGGGCATTGCGGTGAAAGACGGCGAAGATTACCGCCTGTTATCCGGCAACGAGGTAGGCGTTTTGCTGACGGATTACATCTGCAAGGCGCGTATGGAAAACGGTACCATGCCGAAAGACCCCATCCTGGTGAAGAGCATTGTGAGCACCTGCCTGGCCGACGCGGTGGCGAAAAGCTACGGGGTGACGCCGGTAAATGTGCTGACCGGGTTTAAATATATTGGAGAGCAGATCCACAAACTGGAGGAAAAAGGTGAGGAAAGCCGGTATCTGTTCGGTTTTGAAGAGAGCTATGGGTATCTTTCAGGCACCTATGTGCGGGATAAAGACGCTGTGGTGGGCTCAATGCTGATCGTGGAGATGGCGGCCTATTACCATTCTGTCGGCACCTCGATTTTAGAGCGGCTGGAAGCGATCTATGAAAAGTTTGGCCGCTGGCTGCACAAGGTGGATTCTTTTGAATTTGAAGGCCTTGCGGGCATGGATAAGATGAAGGACATCATGGCGGGGCTGCGCGCCGGCGCGCCGAAAGAGATCGCGGGGCTGGCTGTTGTAAAAACAGAGGATTACCAGACCCATGAACGCCGGGATACGGTGACGGGACAGGTGGAGAAAATCGACCTGCCCGCCTCAAATGTGCTGGTATATACCCTGGAGGACGGCGCGTCGGTGGTGGTGCGTCCCTCCGGCACCGAGCCGAAGATCAAGGTGTACTATTCTACAGTGGGGAAAGACCTGGCTGAAGCCGACGCAAAACGTGAAAAACTGGCCCAGAGCGTCAACGGCCTGCTTGGATTTTAAAAGAAGATAAAGAGCGGCGGGCCAGCAGCGCCGCCGCTGCGGGTATCCGGCGGGCATTGCCCGCCGGATATTTGTTTATAAAAGGCCGCGCGGTACAGACAAGGCCGCCGTATAAGGCGGCGGGAAAAGCGCGAAGCCGCCCCCGAAATGTGATACGGTGGAGAGACGCGGATAAGCGCCGGGGGCTTCTCGGCCAGATAAGGGAGCAAAGCGGCGCGGCTTTTCAGAGAAAGACGTAAAAAGCCTGGGGCGCAGCCTTGTGGCCGGGGAAAATGGCAAAAGCGGCAAAAACAAAATTTATGCTTGCAATCACGGCTTTTGTGTGGTAGACTATTTTAGCATTCATATGAGAACGTGTATTCGACGCTCAACTTGAATTGTGATGCGCCGTATGCCAAATCACATGCGGCCTGAATCTGACAATTTGGTAAAGAGGTGAACAAGCATGAAAGAAGGTCTGCATCCGAACTATGTCGAGGCTACGGTAACCTGTGCCTGCGGCAATACGTTCAAGACCCGTTCCACGAGACCCGAGATCCGCGTCGAGGTTTGCTCCAAGTGTCATCCGTTCTACACGGGCAAACAGAAACTGGTAGATACCGGCGGCCGTGTGGACCGCTTCAAAAAGCGTTTCAACATTACCGACTAAACGGCTTTCAAGGGCGGTTCGCAAGAACCGCCCTTGTTTTTTGTAGAAGAAAACCACCGGCAGAGCCGGTGGTTTCAAAGCTTTCGCTATGCCAAAAAAATATCCGAACGAAGTGAGGAACTGTTAAAAATCGGTAGAAAAATAAAAGAGGGCATTGCAAAGGTAAACAGGGGGACGCCTTATCGCTGTTTTAATAGCAGGAGGGCACGCTGTGCAAGAGAAAGGAATCTGATGAGCCTATAGGCTCCGCTGGTAATAAGCCCCAAAGGGGCTTGTGCAAACCACCGGCACGGCCGGTGGTTATGATTGCTGTTTT
The DNA here is from genome assembly GCA_030538855.1 of Oscillospiraceae bacterium. Classification (GTDB taxonomy): domain Bacteria; phylum Bacillota; class Clostridia; order Oscillospirales; family Ruminococcaceae; genus JAUNTE01. Next base: position 3,450 of record JAUNTE010000050.1, on the reverse strand, counting down.
ACGCTGTGGGACGCAGGAGATGAAGGGCTGGGCCGGGACCGCCTGATAAAAGCGCGGCAACGGGATACGGGCGGGACGCCGGGCTTAAAGCGCCCCGCCGCCGTTTTTTCAAACGCAGGAAAAGGACGGGAAACATGGAAGATTATCGCACAGTGAAACAAGAGAGCGCCGCTGAGGTGGAAGAAAAACGTTCACGTTTTCTTGCGGTGCTGAAGCCGGTACAGACAGAGGAAGAGGCAAAACTGGCGCTGGAACAGGTGCGCCGGACGCACCATGCCGCGCGGCACCACGTTTATGCGTGGGTGCTGCGAAACGGCGGTGAGAGATGCTCGGACGACGGGGAACCGGCCCAGACGGCCGGTATGCCGGTGCTGGAGGTGCTGCGCCATGCTGGGATCACCGACGTCATTCTGATCGTCACAAGATATTTTGGCGGTACGCTGCTGGGTACCGGCGGGCTGCAGCGTGCCTATACCGCCGCTGCGAAGGCTGCGGTTGAAAAAGCGGCGGTTGTCACCTTTACCGCCTGCGTGCGGGTATCGGTATCTGTGCCATACGCGCTGGAACAAAAAATACGGTATTTTGCCCAGCAGGCGGGCGCGGCGGAGGAAGCGCCCGTATACGCTGAAAAGGCGGGCCTTTGTTTTGTGCTGCCACAGACAAAAGCCTCCGGTTTGGCGCAGGGCCTGCAGGAGATGCTGCGCGGCGGGCGGGCCGATGTGTCAGAGCCTTTTTATACCCTGTTTTAAAAGGCGGGCCGCTGGTAGGCGCTTTGCGGCCCTTTTGTTTTGGCCCCTTGTGCGTGGGACGGTGAAAGAACGCGCCAAGGGGCTGCGGCGCAGGGGCTTTTGTTTTAAAAGAAGGCCAAGGCTTTTTTGCGGGGTAAAAAAACTGCCCGCCATGCCGGTGAAAGCGGGCTGTAAAACGATTTTCGCTTTGCGTATCGTCTGACGCGAACCGTGCGCAGCGCGCGCCCAATGACAGGGCGGCCATGGCGGGAACGGCACGTCTGGTTAGGGGCTGTGGCAGCGGGCGGCAGATGAGAGCGTTTACAGCGCCCCTGAGACGCCGGACGGCGGCAGGCCCTTATAGGCTGCCTCAAAACGCCGGTTTTAAACCGGTTGCGGAGGACCTGCGGGGAATGCCAAATGTTTTTTAAGCGCCGCCTGTTTTGCCATACATACAAAGGAAGACATCCGGGGGAAAGCTTAGATAAAGCGGTTTTTGCGGGGGACGGCGGCTTTTTGGGGGGAATGGAGCGGGCAGGTAAAGCCGGTATTTGCCGTTTTATAGCAGGGGCCGGGCCCAGGGCGTTATTGCGCAAAAAAAGCTTTACTTTTGCCCCATACAGCAATTTTCAAGCAAAGAAAAAGAAATAAAAAGGATTTTAGCCCCCTTTGTCGTATATAGTATATAGGGACGTTTTACAGCGGA
>JAUNTE010000050.1:0-2006 GCA_030538855.1 Oscillospiraceae bacterium | reverse complement strand
CTATGACGGTGAGAGAGAAAACACAGGAGATCGAGCGGATGACCCTGTCGCCTTATGCGCGGCTGAGCGAGCGTAACGCCGGGCGGCCTGTACCGGAGGAGCCGGACGAGCTGCGGACGGATTTTCAGCGCGACCGCGACCGCATTATCCACTGCAAGGCTTTTCGCCGGTTAAAGCAGAAAACGCAGGTGTTTTTATCGCCGGAAGGCGACCACTACCGCACCCGCCTGACCCATACGCTGGAGGTGTCGCAGATTGCCCGGACGATTGCCCGCAGCCTTCGTCTGAACGAGGACCTGACCGAGGCCATTGCGCTGGGCCACGATTTGGGACATACCCCGTTTGGACATGCGGGAGAGCGCGCGCTGGACAAGTTGAACCCTGAGGGGTTTCATCACTATATACAAAGCGTGCGGGTGGTGACCCGGCTGGAAAAGGGCTTTCGCGGGCTGAACCTGACGCGGGACGTACTGAACGGCTTTGCAACGCACACCAAAGGGGAATGGGCGTTTACCATGGAGGGGCGCGTGGTGCGTTATGCCGACCGTATCGCCTATATGAACCACGATATCGAAGACGCCATCATGGCGGGGGTGCTTTCACCCGGGGCGCTGCCCGAGAGCGTTGTCCGGGTGCTGGGGGACACTAAATCAAAACGCATCTCCTGCCTGATCTTGGACCTTGTGAAAAACAGCGGCAGCGAGCTGCGGATGAGCCCGGAGGTGGCGGCCGAGTATGAGACGCTGCACCAATTTATGTATGACAGCGTCTATATCGGCAGCAAAGCGAAACAAGAGGAATATAAGGTGGAGCGCCTTATCACCGAGCTCTATCATCATTTTTTGCGTGAGCCGGGCAACCTGCCAGAGGAATATCAGGCCATCGCGCGGCAGGAGGGCATCCACCGCGCCGTGACGGATTATATATCCGGCATGAGCGACGAGTTTGCGACCCACTGTTTTGAAAATTTGTTTATCCCGCAAAAATGGCAGCTTTAAGGGCAGAATAAATAACATAGGATGAAAGGAGGGGGGCGCGCATGGCGATCCCGCAGGACTATATTACCGAATTACTTGAGCGCAGCGACGTGACGGATATTATCGGCAGCTTTGTACAGCTCAAACGGCGGGGCCGTACCTATACGGGGCTGTGCCCTTTTCATAACGAAAAGACCCCCTCTTTTGTCGTGTATCCCGAGACGCAGAGCTTTTACTGCTTTGGCTGCGGGGCGGGCGGCGACATCATCACCTTTGTCAAAAAGATACAGAATTTGGATTATGTGGAAGCGGTGAAATGGCTGGCCGCCCGGGCGGGGATGCCGCTGCCCGAGGACCGTGACGACACGGGCCGGCTGCGCAGCCGGGTGCTTGCCATCAATAAAGAGGCCGCGCGGTTTTTTTTTCAGCAGCTCAACAGTGAGCAGGGCGCGGCGGCCAGGGCCTACTGGCGGGGGCGGGGGCTTTCAGACACGACCATAAGGCGGTTTGGCCTTGGGTATGCCCCGGACGGCTTTCACGCCCTGCGCGATTTTCTGCGCGGCAAAGGATATACCGAAGAAGAACTTTTGGCCGCCGCCGTGGTGAAGCGCAGCGAAAAAGGAAATACCTACGACGTGTTCCGCAACCGCGTGATGATACCGATTTTTGATCTGCGGGGCAACGTCATCGCGTTTGGGGGCCGCAATATGGGGCCTGAAAAGCCCAAATATATCAACAGCCCCGAGACGCTGGTGTATAAAAAAGGGCGGAATATGTTTGCGGCCAACCTTGCCAAAAAAAGCCCGGAGAAACGGTATATCCTCTGCGAGGGCTATCTGGATGTGATATCGCTGCATCAGGCGGGCTTTACCACCGCCGTGGCGGGCTGCGGGACGGCGCTGACGCCGGAACAGGTAAAGCTGCTGAGCGAGTACGCCGACGAGGTGGTGCTGTGCTATGACGCGGACGAGGCGGGACAGAAGGCGGCAAAACGGGCCATCACCCTTTTCAGCGACGCGCCGGTGAAGA
>JAUNTE010000347.1 GCA_030538855.1 Oscillospiraceae bacterium | reverse complement strand
AGGCGTCTCAAGACGCACTGAAATATTTTTTATCTGTATCGCGTGTCCTGCCGCTGTTAAAACAGCAATATCCTTTCTGCCGGAGATTTTCTAAAAACGGAAGCCCGCCGTTTGCCCCCCGCTTCACTTGACGCTTGAACCGAAAGTTTTTTACGCAGTACCTCCACCGGCAGAACCGGCGGTTTCCGCATTCCATAAAAACTCCGTTTGCTGTCATAAAAGCGCGGTCCGCCCAGCGCGGTAAAAAAAGCAAAAGAAGGACACACAGAAAAAGCCTGAAGGATATAAACAGTTTATCCTATACAAAATGGAATTACAGCGCATAGAAAAAAACTACTGAAAAAAGATGGGGGCAGCTTACGATGATATGCGCGGCCCATTTTTTTGGAGGGGCAACAAGGAACAGCCCCTGCGGCTGGCAGACCGTGCTTACAAATTTGACGCGCAGGTGAGGGACAAAAGGTTTTGTCTGTATCCGAAATACCGCGCGTTTTACGCGCGAAGGTTTATTCTTTTTATGTTATATTTAAAAATCATGCCCACAAAGCGTGGCCTGCCAAAAACCGCCGTGCAAACGCTCTGTCCGGGCGGTTTTTCCCCGCCTGCCGTCGCCACAGCTTTGCTTTTTTGTGCCTCCCGCCCGTCGCGCTTCTTCATCTTCTTTCGCCGGGCGGCTTTTACCGGGCGGCCCGGCTTTTTTTGTTTTCAATTTTCTCATTTATGCCGCTATACACTTTTTTGCCCGTATGTTATACTGAATATATAAATTTTATCCGGCCCCACATGAAATCTTCCCTGTGGGGCTGCCCATACTGAAAACAGCATGACAAAAGGACGGCGTTTTATGAATCACTATACTATGGCCGATATGCACCCCGGCTTGGCCGCACAGTTCACCGTAACCGTCACGGCTGAAAAAATGCAGCTTTTTTATCAGCTCTCAGGCGACGACAGCCCCATCCATATGGACGACGCCTACGCCGGGCAGCGCGGCTATCCGGGGCGGGTATGCTACGGTATGCTGCAGGCCAGTTTTTTTTCGACGCTGGCCGGGGTATATCTACCGGGAGAGCACTGCCTGCTGCACAGCGTTGAGGCAAAATTTACAAAGCCCGTTTTCATCGGGGATACCTTAACGGTAAGCGGCACCGTGGCCGAGGCGGACGAGACCTTCCGCGTCGTCACCATCAAAGCCCAAATCATCAACCAGCACGGCCAAAAAGTATGCCGCGGCCTGATACGGGCCGGGCTTGCAAAATAAGGAGGAAACGGATATGTCAAATTGTTATCTGATTACAGGCGCTTCCAGCGACGTGGGCATGGCCCTATTGCGCCGCTTATACCGCGACGGCGACGTATTTCTCTGTCAGGGCGCGGGCGATACCGACCCTTTAAAAGTCATCGGTAAAAACCATCCCGGTATCTTCACCTTCGACGTTGACCTCGGCAGTGAAGAATCGGTTGAAAATTTCATCGCCAGCGTCCGCAAAGATTATCCCACCCCCACCCACCTTGTCCATCTGCCCCCGCTGCGGGTGGTGAACACCAAATTAAAAAACTTTGATTAAGAACGTTTTTAAACCGATTTGTGCGTACAGGTCACCAGCGCGCTCAAGCTCTGCAAAGCGTTTATCCCCGGCATGGCCAAATCTCATTACGGGCGGGTGCTGTTTATGCTGACGGATTATCTGTTGGATATGCCGCCCCGCAACACCGCCGCTTATATCATGGCCAAAAGCGCCGTACAGGGCCTGATGAAAAGCCTTGCCGCTGATTACGCCCCCCACGGCGTCACCGTGAACGGCGTCGCCCCCAGCATGATGCAGACAAAGTTTTTGGCCGACACCAGCCCCCTTATCGTAGAGGCTGCCGCCGCCGCACACCCTATGAAGCGCAACGCCCGGGTAGAGGACGTCATCCCCGCGATGGAATTTCTGCTCTCTGAAGAAGCGGGCTTTATCACCGGCGTCACCCTGCCCGTCACCGGGGGGCTTCATATATGAAGCCCCAGCTCGTTTTCCGCCTTGCCGAGAAGTGCGATAAACCCGCGCTTCTCTCTTTTATGGACGAAAATTGGGGTGAAAAACATCCGCTGCTGCATGATGAAAAGTTTTTTCATTTCTATTATGAAACAGGGCCGGGTCTGAATTTCGCCCTGGCCGAAACGCCCGACGGCGATATCAAAGCCGCGGCGGGCTTCATCCCCTGCAATCAGGCGGGCGGCGACATCTGGATATCGCTGTGGTGCTCTAAAAAAGAAAAGGGCGCGCAGGGCGCGGGGCTTCAGCTGATGGGGCGGATGCCGCAGCTCACCGGCGCCGATGTGGTGAGCTGCAACAATATCCGCCCCG
>JAUNTE010000049.1 GCA_030538855.1 Oscillospiraceae bacterium | reverse complement strand
GGAGAAGGCCCGGTATGAGCGTACATGACGGACACCGCGACAGACTGAGAGAACGCTTTATAAAAACCGGTATGAAGGGGTTCGAGCCGCATGAAGCGCTGGAACTGCTTCTTTTTTACACACGCCCCCGCGGCAATACCAACCCCCTGGCGCATCAGTTGATAGAGCATTTCGGCGGCCTTTCAAAGGTACTGGACGCACCGATGGAAGAACTGACGGCGTTTCCAGGGGTGGGGCCGCATACGGCGCTGCTGCTGAAATTGCTGCCGCCGTTGTTTTCGATGTATTTAGAGGACAGGCAGAGCCCCGGGCTGATCGTACAGTCTACAAAAGACGCGGGCGATTTTTTTATCCCCAAATTTGTGGGGGCGAAAAATGAGCAGGTTTATATGATGGCTTTGGATGACAAGCATAAAATGATACGCTGTGTGCAGCTGGGAGAGGGAACGGTGAACGCAAGTGAGATCACCATACGGCGTATCATCACAGAGGCGCTGAAATCCAACGCGACAGTCGTGATCCTCGCACATAATCATCCCAGCGGCGTCGCCTTGCCGTCCGGGAACGACCGGGCCGTTACGGCGCGTATTTATGCGGCTTTAAAAATGATCAATATCAAGCTTGAAGACCATATCGTCGTGGCGGACGGGGATTATGTCTCGATGGCGGACAGCGGCTTTTTTTCACAGTTGGAAGCGGAGCTGTATTAAAGAAAGGAACAGGGAATGAATTTTAAGCTGGTTTCAAAATTCAGCCCGACAGGCGATCAGCCTGAGGCGATAGACCGCCTTTGCGAAGGCGTTGAAAAAGGATACGACAGACAGACGCTGCTGGGGGTTACAGGCAGCGGAAAAACCTTTACCATGGCAAACATCATTGCCCGCACCAACCGTCCAACCCTGGTACTGGCGCACAACAAGACGCTTGCGGCCCAGCTTTGCACCGAATTCAGAGAGTTTTTTCCTGAGAACGCAGTAGAGTATTTCGTCAGCTATTATGATTATTATCAGCCTGAGGCCTATATCCCCTCAACGGATACCTATATTGAAAAAGACAGCCAGATCAACGATGAGATCGACCGTCTGCGGCACTCGGCCACCTCGGCTTTATCTGAGCGGCGGGACGTGATTATTGTGGCCAGCGTATCCTGTATTTACAGCTTGGGAGACCCTATCGATTACCGCAGTATGGTAATCAGCCTGCGGCCGGGTATGCAGATGGAACGGGACGCCCTGCTGGCCCGGTTGGTTGACTTACAGTATGAGCGAAACGATCTGAACTTTGTCCGCAATAAATTTCGGGTAAAAGGCGACGTGGTGGAGATCTATCCCGCTTATACCGATGAGATCGCCATACGGGTAGAATTTTTTGGGGACGAGATCGACCGCATCAGCGAAATCGTGCCGCTGACGGGCGAGCGAAAATGCACCGTCAATCACACCGCGATCTTTCCGGCCAGCCATTATATCGTTCCGCCTGAAAAAATGCGGGAGGCCATTGGCCAGATACGGGAGGAAATGGATGAACAGGTAAAACGCTTTACAGCAGAGGGAAAACTGCTGGAGGCCCAGCGTATTGCGCAGCGCACCAATTATGATATGGAAATGCTGACAGAGGTAGGGATGTGCAAGGGGATAGAGAATTATTCCCGCGTATTGTCGGGCCGTGCTCCCGGCAGCATCCCGTGTACGCTGCTGGATTATTTTCCGGATGACTTTTTACTGTTTGTGGACGAGGCCCATGTGATGCTGCCCCAGCTGCGCGCCATGTACGGCGGAGACCACGCCCGAAAAAAGACGCTGGTGGACTATGGGTTTCGTCTGCCCTCCGCCTACGACAACCGGCCTTTGACTTTTGATGAGTTTACAGATAAATTGAACCAGGTCATCTATGTCAGCGCTACGCCGGGCGCTTATGAAAAAGAAGTGAGCCGCCAGATCGTAGAGCAGGTGATACGGCCGACCGGCCTGCTTGACCCACGGGTGGAGGTGCGCCCGGTGGAAGGGCAGATCGAAGACCTGCTTGGGGAAATTCATATCCGCACAAAAGCGCGGGAGCGCGTGCTTGTGACGACGCTGACCAAAAAAATGGCGGAGGATTTGACGGATTTTCTGACAGAACATGAAGTGAAAGTAAAATATATGCATCATGAGGTGGACACGTTTGAGCGGATGGAGATCATCCGTGACCTGCGTAAGGGAGAGATCGACGTGGTGGTCGGCATTAACCTTTTGCGGGAGGGGCTGGATTTGCCCGAGGTGTCTTTGGTGGCGATTTTAGACGCGGATAAAGAAGGTTTTCTGCGCAGCGAGACAAGCCTTATCCAGACGATCGGCCGCGCGGCGCGGAATGCCGACGGCATGGTTATCATGTATGCCGACGAGGTGACGCCCAGCATGGAGCGGGCGCTGTTTGAAACAGAGCGGCGGCGCGGCATACAGCAGAAGTACAATGAGGAACACGGCATTGTACCGCAGACGATCGTGAAAGAGCTTCCGCAGCTGTTGGAGATCTCGCAGAAGGAAGAGGATAAGCCCGCGAGAAGGATGTCGCGCGCTGAGCGTGAGGCGACGATAAAACGGTTGACAAAAGAGATGAGAGAGGCCGCCAAGCTGCTTGATTTTGAACATGCGGCTTTTCTGCGCGACCGGATAGAAAAACTGCGTGCGCTGGAGACGAAAAATACGCTGTAGCGCTTATATATTAGGAGGGACCATTTTGGGCCAGGATAAAATTGTTATCAAAGGTGCGCGTGAACACAACCTGAAAAATGTGAACGTCACCATTCCCCGGGATAAATTGATCGTCATGACGGGGCTGTCCGGCAGCGGTAAATCAAGCCTTGCATTCGATACCATCTATGCCGACGGCCAGCGCCGCTATGTGGAGAGCCTGTCAAGCTATGCGCGCCAGTTTTTAGGGCAGATGGACAAGCCGGACGTGGATTCCATCGAGGGGCTGTCGCCCGCGATCTCGATCGATCAAAAAACCACCAGCAAAAACCCGCGCTCAACAGTGGGCACGGTGACAGAGATCTACGACTATCTGCGCCTTTTGTACGCGCGTATCGGTATCCCGCATTGTCCGGTGTGCGGTAAAGAGATCAAGCAGCAGACGGTAGACCAGATGGTGGACGCCGTTTTAAAACTGCCCGATCAGACAAAATTTCAGGTGCTGGCGCCTATCGTGCGCGGAAGGAAGGGCACTTATCAAAAAGAATTTGAAGCGGCGCGCCGCTCAGGCTATGTACGGGTACGGGTAGACGGAAATATGTACGATCTCTCGGAAGAGATCAAACTTGAGAAAAATATCAAACATACGATCGAGATCGTCGTAGACCGTTTGGTGCGCGGCAATGAGATGCGGGGGCGTTTGGCCGACAGCCTGGAAACGGCGCTGGAGCTGACGGGCGGGCTGGTGCGTATCGACGTGATCGGCGGCGAGATGATGGAATTTTCTCAAAATTACGCCTGCCCGGAACATGGGATAAGCATTGAAGAGCTTTCTCCCCGTATGTTCAGCTTCAATAACCCGTTTGGTGCCTGCGAGACCTGTACCGGCTTAGGGACGTTTCTGCGGGTGAACCCAGAGCTGGTGGTGCCGGATAAGAAGCGTTCTATCCGGCAGGGGGCCATACGCGCAAGCGGCTGGTATTATGCTGCCGGTTCCATCAGCGATATGTATTACAAAGGGCTTGCAAAGCGATACGGCTTTACACTTGATACGCCTTTTCAGGACATTGCGCCGGAGGGGCAAAAGGCGATTTTATATGGGACGGGCGGAGAAAAACTGAACCTGCGCCGGGAAAATGAGTTTGGCTCAGGGCAATATAAAACAGATTTTGAAGGCATCATCCCGAACTTGGAGCGCCGTTTTCGAGAGACAAGCTCAGCCTGGGTGCGCGAGGAGATACAGCAGGCCATGTCAGGCATAGAATGCCCCGATTGCCATGGACACCGGCTGCGCCCCACCAGCCTTGCCGTCACGGTAGGCGGTATCAACATTATGGATTTCTGTCAAAAGTCTATCCGCGAAGAGTTAGGGTTTATAGAACAGCTTCAGCTGACGGACAGGGAACATAAGATCGCCGACCTGATTTTAAAAGAGATCCGTGAGCGGCTTGGATTTTTACAGCGGGTAGGGCTGGGGTATCTCACAATGGCCCGCGCCGCCGCCACCCTTTCAGGCGGAGAGAGCCAGCGCATCCGGCTGGCGACGCAGATCGGGTCCTCTTTGATGGGGGTGCTTTATATTCTGGATGAGCCCAGCATCGGCCTGCATCAGCGTGACAATGATAAGCTGATCGCCACGCTGCAGCATCTGCGCGATCTGGGCAATACCCTGATCGTGGTGGAGCATGATGAAGATACCATCCGTCAGGCGGATTATGTGGTGGACGTGGGGCCGGGGGCCGGTGTCCACGGCGGTGAGATCGTCGCGCAGGGAAGCGTGGAAGACATTATGAAAGAGCCGCGCAGCGTTACCGGGCAATACCTTTCAGGGAAAAAGAAAATCAGCGTCCCCAGGACGCGCCGTGAGGGGAACGGAAAATATCTGGAAGTGATCGGTGCGGCAGAAAACAATCTGAAAAATATAGACGTCACATTCCCTTTAGGAAAATTCATCTGCGTGACAGGGGTTTCAGGCAGCGGAAAGTCGTCTCTTGTGAACGAGATCCTGTATAAAAAGCTGGCGCATGACCTGAATGGCGCCAAGGGACAGCCGGGAAAATATAAAGAGGTGCGCGGACTGGAACATGTGGATAAGGTCATTGGTATCGATCAGTCGCCTATCGGACGAACCCCGCGCTCAAACCCGGCCACCTACACCGGTGTGTTTACCGATATACGAGACCTGTTCGCCCAGACGCAGGACGCCAAAATGCGCGGTTACGGGCCGGGGCGTTTTAGCTTTAACGTCAAAGGCGGCCGCTGTGAAGCGTGTGAGGGAGACGGCATCGTCAAAATCGAGATGCATTTTCTGCCGGATATCTATGTGCCGTGTGAGGTGTGCAAAGGCGCCCGCTATAACCGCGAGACACTGGAGGTAAAATACAAGGGGAAAAGTATTTTTGATGTTTTGAATATGACGGTGGAGGAGGCTCTGCTGTTTTTTGAAAACATCCCCCGTATCAAGCGCAAATTACAGACGCTTTTAGACGTTGGCCTTGGTTATATCACCCTGGGGCAAAGCGCTACCACATTGTCGGGAGGAGAGGCGCAGCGTGTAAAGCTGGCGCTGGAGCTGGCACGGAAAGAGACCGGCCAGACCGTTTATGTGCTGGACGAACCGACGACAGGGCTGCATACCGCCGACGTGCATAAACTGGTGCACGTTTTGGAAAAGCTGGTGAACGGCGGAAATACCGTCGTTGTGATCGAACACAACCTTGACCTTGTCAAACGCGCCGACCATATCATCGATATAGGCCCTGAGGGCGGCGACGAGGGCGGATATGTTGTTGCCGAGGGAACGCCGGAGGAAATTGCGCATACGCCGGAGAGCTATACGGGGCAGTATTTAAAGCGCCTGCTGTGAGAAAGATACGCATTAACAAAAACACCGCGGTTATAAGATGTGTTTTTCACCGCTGTGCGGCGCGCGCTTTTTAAGCGCGCCGCTTTACAGTAAAAATACCCTATTTAGGGTTTGAGGGGTGAAAAATACGCTACAGATAGGGCCTTGTGCTTGAAAAACAGCTGAAAAAACGATATAATGATTTTGTATCAGGCCTGCAAAGGGGAAAGCACTCTTCAAGGTTTTGGTACAGAGGCTGGGGCGGCGTTTCCCTATCATCTTAATTTTGACGTCTTCAGCGTCCCGGAAGGAAATGAAGTATGGAATATCTTACCTTTACGCCGGACGGAGAAGCCGCACGGCTGATCGCGTCGGCGTATCCGCAGGGCGCAAAGGCGTATATGCGCAGTTTTGGATGCCAGCAGAATGTAAATGACGGTGAACGTATCAAAGGCGTGCTGGCCAGTATGGGATACATGATCTGCGATAGCGAGGAAGAAGCGGATCTGATCGTGTTCAACACCTGCGCCGTGCGTGAGCATGCCGAGCAGCGGGTGCTTGGCAATATCGGCGCGCTGAAACCGCTGAAAGAAAGAAAGCGCGGCCTGATGATTGCGATTTGCGGGTGCATGGTACAGCAGGAGGCCGTTGTAGAAAAATTGCGCAAAAGTTATCCTTATGTGGATATCGTCTTCGGGCCGAATGCCATCGATACACTGCCGGGGCTGATAGCCCGGCGGCTTCGTGAAAAAAAACGCGTTCTTCTGCCGCCTTCTCAGCGCACCGACATTGTAGAAGCGCTGCCGGCCAGACGGGAATCGGCCTTTAAAGCCTTTATCCCCATTATGTACGGCTGTGACAACTTTTGCAGTTACTGTATTGTACCCTATGTGCGCGGAAGAGAACGAAGCCGCAGACCCGCAGATGTGCTGGCGGAGTTTCGCTCTCTGGTAGAGCAGGGCTACCGGGATATTACCCTGCTGGGCCAGAATGTGAACAGCTATGGCAAAGGGCTGGAGCAGCCGGTGGATTTTGGAGACCTGCTGACCATGCTGGACGCCGTGCCGGGAGATTACCGGCTGCGGTTTATGACCAGCCACCCCAAAGACGCCACCCCGAAAATGATAGACATCATCGCGGGCAGCCGCCACATCTCTCACCATCTTCATCTGCCGGTACAATCGGGCAGCGACCGTATTTTGCGTGAGATGAACCGTAAATACACCCGCGCGGATTATTTGAAGCTGATTGCCTACGCCAAAGAAAAGATGCCGGACGTTTCTTTTACCAGCGATATCCTGGTGGGCTTTCCCGGAGAGACGGAAGAAGATTTTGAGGACACACTGTCGCTGGTAACTGAAGTTGGTTATATGCAGCTTTTTACCTTTATTTATTCAAAACGCAGTGGCACGCGGGCGGCTTCTCTGCCTGACCCTGTCTCTTATCGGGAAAAAACGCAGCGTATCGCCCGCCTGAAAGAGCGGCAGGAGGCCTGTGTAAAAACCTTGCTGCAGGGGCTGACAGGTACGGTGCAGCGTGTATTGGTAGAAGAAAAAAGCCGTTTTAAAGGCAGGTTGTGCGGACGGATGGACAACAACTGCATGGTAGAGTTTTTACCGGGGCCGAATATGAAAAACGCTGTAGGCGAATATCAAAATGTTCGCATCACAGGCTTTCGCAACAGCGTTTTGTTGGGCGCCGCAGAAGACCTGCCCACAAAGTAGACCGAGGACATATCATTTTTAATTTATGAGATAGAAAGGAAATAAAACGATGACTGATGTGATCACACTGTTTAAAGAAGCGGCGGCTGCGCTGCAGAAGGACCCCCGTTATATCGACCTTGACAATGCCCGCACCTTGAACGACAAAGATGAGGAGCTGCAGCAGCAGATAGGCGACTTTAATCTGGCCCGTATCGACCTTAACGCCGCCGTGGGAGAAGAGACAAGAGACGAGGAAAAAATCGGCCGGCTGAACGATCGTGTCAACCAGCTGTATCTTGATATTATGCAGAATGAAAGCATGGCAGCCTATAATGACGCAAAAACAGAGATGGACGCTCTGCTGCAGTATATCAACGCGATCATCAGCGCCGCGGTAAACGGAGAGGACCCAATGACGGTGGAGGAACCCCCGGCGGGCGGCTGCAGCGGAAGCTGCGGCTCTTGCGGCGGCTGCCATTGATAAAAAATGGGGGAATGGCATGACGCCATTCCCCGATTTGTCTTTCGGCGTCAAAATTTAGATTTGTACAAGAAACGGACGGTGTGACAGTTGGCGGAATTATCTCCTATGATGAAACAATATTTTGAACTGAAAGAAAAGCATAAGGATCATATCCTGTTTTTTCGTTTGGGCGATTTTTATGAAATGTTTTTTGACGACGCTGTTCTGGCTTCAAAAGAGCTGGAACTGACCCTGACAGGCCGTGACTGCGGACAGGAGGAACGCGCCCCCATGTGCGGCGTGCCTTTTCACAGCTGCGAGGGATATATTGCGCGTTTGATAGAAAAGGGATATAAGGTAGCCATCTGTGAACAGATGGAAGACCCCGCGCTGGCGAAAGGGCTTGTAAAAAGGGACATTATCCGGGTGGTTACGCCGGGCACCATTATTGAAAGCAGCATGCTGGAGGACGATAAAAACAATTATATCGCAAGTATTTTTTTCAGCGGGGAAGCGGCCGGCGTTTGTTTTGCGGATATTTCTACCGGTACCGCCCATGTCACCCGCATTACCGGGCAGGATTGCGAGCGCCAGCTTGTTGCCGAGCTGGGGCGTTTTTCTCCGCGTGAGATCATTTTTAATGAACGCTGCCTGGTGCTGAAAAATATGACCGCGTATATCAAGCGTACCCTTTCCTGTTCGGTAGAGCTGCTTGGGGACGACGCCTTTGAAGGGTCGCAGGCGGCGGAGCGGCTGGCCGCGCAGTTTGACGCGGCGGCGCTTTCAGGGATAGACCCGGCTGAAGAGCCCGCAGGCGCTTTAAGCGCGCTGCTTTGCTATTTGGCCGAGACCCAGAAAAAAGGGATCGAGCGGCTGAAAACCATTGATAATTATACACAGAAGCATTTTATGCGTCTTTCACCCGTTACCCGGGCGAACCTGGAACTGGTAGAGACCATGCGCGGACGCGAGAAAAAAGGCACGCTTTTGTGGGTGCTGGATAAAACCCAGACAGCCATGGGGAAACGGCTTTTGCGCACCTGGCTGGAACAGCCGCTGGTGCAGGTGGAGGAGATCCATCAAAGGCTGGACGCCGTGGAGGAACTGACCTGCAATACCGAGACGCGGGAGGCGCTGGCTGAAACGCTGTGCGGGATATTTGATCTGGAGCGTCTGATGACGCGCATCGTGTACGGCAGCGCCACCCCGCGTGAGGTATATTCTTTGGCCGTTACCTGCCAGCAGCTGCCCGTCCTGCGCGGTTTAATAAACAGTTTGAGCAGCGCGCTGCTGTGTGAACTGAACGGAAAGATCGACCAATTGGAGGATGTGAGCGGCCTTATTTTGACCGCCGTAGACCCTGAAGCCCCGCCCACCCTGAAAGAGGGCGGCGTGATTTTAACCGGTTATAACGCGGAAGTGGACGAGCTGCGTCAGATCGTCCACGGCGGAAAAGGATACCTGACCGACCTTGAGGCCAAGCTGAAGGAAGAGACCGGCATACCTAAATTGAAAATTGGGTACAACCGCGTTTTTGGTTATTACATAGAGGTGACCCGGTCTTATCTGGATAAGGTTCCGGCGCATTTTGTACGCAAGCAGACTTTAGCGGGCGCCGAGCGCTATATTACCGATGAACTCAAGCAGCTTGAAAATAAAATACTTGGCGCAAGTGAACGGCTGGTGCTTCTTGAGCGCGAGCTGTTCGACGAGCTTTTAAAAGCGGTGTCGGCTCAGCTGAACCGGATACAGACAACGGCTGCGGCGGTGGCGCAGGTGGATGTTCTTGTCAGCTTTGCGGCGGTGGCGGTGAAAAATGACTATTGCAAGCCCGAGGTAAACGACAGGGATGAATTGATTGTCAAAGAAGGACGGCACCCGGTGGTGGAGCAAATTTCAAAAACCGGGCTGTTTGTGCCAAACGACACCTTGCTGGATTGCCGCGAAAACCGGATGCTGATCATCACCGGGCCAAATATGGCGGGCAAATCTACTTACATGCGTCAAACGGCGCTGATTGCCCTGATGGCGCAGATCGGCAGTTTCGTGCCCGCTAAGGCATGCACCATAGGCGTGGTGGACAGTATTTTTACAAGAGTGGGGGCTTCAGACGATTTGTCGGCGGGACAATCCACCTTTATGGTGGAGATGACCGAGGTGGCGCAGATATTGGAAAACGCCACCCCGAAAAGCCTGGTTATTTTAGATGAGATCGGACGGGGGACCTCTACCTTTGACGGGATGAGCATTGCGCGCAGCGTGGTAGAGCATATATGTGAAAAAGAAAACGGCCTTGGGTGCAAAACCTTATTCGCCACGCATTATCATGAGCTGACTGCCCTTGAGGAAGAGCTGGAGGGCGTTAAAAATTATAATATCGCCGTAAAAAAGAGAGGCGACGACATTACTTTTCTGCGGCGTATCGTCCCGGGGCCGGCGGACGACAGCTATGGCATTCAGGTGGCAAAGCTGGCTGGTCTGCCCGAAAAAGTGATAGAACGGGCCAAGGTTGTATTAAAAAGCCTTGAGGCCGCAGCGCCGGATTTGAAAGAAGCCGCAAAACAGCTTGATTTTGAGAATTTTGAAAGGTTTCAGCCCCAGCCTGTGCCTTCACAGCTGGCAGAAAAGCTGCGCAGCGTAGACGTGGAGACCTTAACGCCGTTAGAAGCGCTGAACTTTTTATATGAATTAAAACAGACGCTTTCTTGAAAGCAAAAAGAAAGGAGCTACTATGCCGCATATCCAAGTGCTGGATAAGCATACCGCCGAGCTGATTGCCGCGGGTGAAGTGGTGGAACGGCCCGCCTCTGTCGTCAAGGAGTTGACTGAAAACGCTCTGGACGCCGGAGCAAAAAAAATAACGGTCTCCATTGAACGGGGCGGCATTTCCATGATAGAAATACAGGATGACGGAGAGGGCGTGGCGCCGGAGGATATGCCGACAGCCTTTATCCGGCACGCCACCAGTAAGATAAAAACCGGAGAAGACCTGGAACATATCATGACGCTGGGGTTTCGGGGCGAAGCGCTGGCAAGCATCGCCGCGGTAAGCCGGGTGACCCTGCTTTCTAAAACCGGGAAGGAAGAGTTTGCCTATCGGTATCAAATAGATGGCGGGGAAGAAATTTCTTTTGAAGAGGCAGCCCGGCCGCAGGGTACTACCATCACGGTACGCGAGCTGTTCTACAACACCCCGGCCCGGATGAAATTTTTGAAAAAAGATGTGAGCGAAGGAAATTATGTGGGAGAAGCCATGACAAGGCTGGCGCTTTCGCATCCTGAAGTTTCGTTTCGGTTTATAAAAGACGGAAAAGAACAATTTTTTACACCGGGTGACGGTAAACTAAAAAGCGCGGTGTCGGCCGCGCTGTCCCGCGATTTTGCCAAAGACTTAACTGCGGTGGAATTTCAGGAAAACGGTATGCGTCTGAGCGGTTATGTCACGCCGCCCAGAGCGGCCCGGGCCAGCCGTGCGATGCAGCATTTTTTTGTAAACGCGCGCTATATAAAAAACCGTACGCTGTCGGCCGCGCTTGAAAACGCCTATCGCGGTATGCTGATGGCCGGACGTTTTCCCGGCTGTGTGCTGAATATTGAAATGCCGCCTGAAAAAGTGGATGTCAACGTTCACCCGGCGAAGACAGAAGTGCGTTTTTCACGCGAGAGCGAAATTTTTGAACTGCTTTATAAAGGCGTAAAAAATGCGTTGATGCGCCCAGAGACGATGGAGAGCCGGTTTTCCTTCCCGGCAGAAAAGGCGCCGGACAAAAAAACGCAGGAAAAGAAAAACCAAGGCGCCGGCGCCGCTTCGCCCGGTGCGCCTGTTTCGTTCTCTGTCTCCGCGCCATTGTCGCCCTTCAGAGAAAAAGAGGAAACGCCGTCACAAAAGAAGCCGCCGCAGCTGGAAGGCCTGAGCGGGGGTTCGGCTTTCGGCGTCAATGGGCACTCTTTTGATGCGGATAGCGCGGTCATGCATTCTGAACCGCTTAACCTGTACCGTACCCGTCCTGATAGAACAGAAAGGCCGTTTGCTTCAGGGGTGTCTATCGACGTAACCGCCGAGGAACCTGTGGCCCTGCCCGTGCCTGAAGAAACGCCGCAGCAGCATATCCCGGCCGCGCCAAAACAGCTGGAACTGGAGACGGCCCCGGCAGAAAACGCGCCCCGGCCGGAGGCGCTGCGGCTGGTGGGAGAGGTTTTTCGTACCTATATCGTCGCCCAGCGCGGAGATGAGCTGTGCTTTATAGATAAGCATGCGGCGCACGAGCGGCTGATCTATGAACAGCTGAAAAAAAATTATGGACATATATGCAGTCAGATGCTGCTTGCACCGGTGACGGTCACCCTTTCAGCCGGAGAGAAAAACGCGCTGCTGGGCCACGCGGAATATTTGAAGGATTTTGGGCTGGAGGCCGAAGACTTTGGCGGTAACGCGGTGCTGGTGCGCGCCGTCCCGGCTGATATTACGCCGGACAGCGTGGAGGACCTGGCTGTTGAATTAGGCCGTAAGTTATCGACCGGGGCGAAGGAGGCGCTGAGCGAGAAAACGGAATGGGTGCTGCATTCTATCTCGTGCAGGGCCGCGGTAAAAGCGGGAGATAAAAACCAGCAGGAGGAAATGCTGGCCCTGGCGCGTGAGATCATAGACGGAGAGGCGCCTGCCTTTTGCCCGCATGGACGGCCAGTCGTCTT
>JAUNTE010000346.1 GCA_030538855.1 Oscillospiraceae bacterium | reverse complement strand
TAAGGGCGTAGGTCGGGAAACCGGCGCGAGGGTTCAAATCCCTCCTTCTCCGCCAAAGAACCCCCGCATAAACTTTTAGTTTATGCGGGGGTTCTGTTTTAAACGGTATGATGCAGACATTGCTTTTGCTGGCTGGCAGGGCGATGTTTTTTTGTTCACTACGGTTGCCGTATCGCGGATACCGGCAAGGATATAACGGCCTGAGAAAACTTAAAACTCTGTTGTGTGAGTTAAAAGAGGGCTATATTGTTTTTTATCGGTCTTTTCCATATTTCCATCTGTATGGAGGATAAAACGTGCGGACAGGAACAAGGTTGCTAAAATAAAAAATCGTGCTGAAAATAAGGCACTGTATATCAGTGCCGCTGTATCCGTTATAAAGCGGCGCCGGTAACCAGGCAAAAGATAAAATAAAAAATACGGCCTGCACCGAAAAAGTGTGCCGGCGGATAGCAGGGGGGACAGCGGGGCCGTTTATTGAGCGTTATAAAAGTACCGGTCGGTCGTATAACGCGGCATTGCCATGGACAACGGGGCCATTGAGCGGGTGCCGGGAGAAAACGTGCGGTCTGCCAAAACCCTGCGGGATAAAAGCCCACAGGACAGAGAAAAATCATAGCGCAAACAGGACCGCAAAAAAAGATGGGATTCTTAAAGCAGAGCGAACAGCTCTGGCTCAAGGCTGACGGCGTCGTAAAAAACATTGATGTCGATACGCAGGACGAAGACCAATTTTAAAAGGACTTCACCGCTGGGGCTGCGTTTACCGCTTTCAAGGGCTTGGTACCATCGTTCAGAAATTCCGGTAAGTTCGGCAGTTTTAGCCTGAGAGTAACCCAGGGCGCTGCGGGCATTGTAAAGTTGGCTGCCTAAAGCTTTGGTAAATGTTTTGTTGCGTTTCATAGTGAGATGTGCTCCCTTCTGCCGAAAGCTTAACGCGATTTTGGCCTGAGGAGAAGGAACACTTGTTCGTCCTGGCATGGATATAGGGCTTTAAGATGATGAGAAAGATGGAAAAATCAGAGGATACAGCGGAAAATCTGCTGTTTTGATGAACAAGAATCGGAAATGCGCGACCGCACCATCAGACAAAGCATACCATTGACGAAAACGGCGCGATGGAAAGAGCGGATAAGGGCATTAACGATTATAGAATATAAAAAATACAAAGGCGGCCCGGGGGAAAGGCGGGAAAATGAAGTCTATGCACGGTTTAGGGGTTGCTTAAAACAGAGCGCACGGAACGTTTGGAAACAGTGCGCGCCTGCAAGATGAAAATAATGGGAACATATGGCAGACCGGCACCTTTTTAATACCGCTATTGTGATATACCAAAAAGACAGTGATTTCGATTTTTAAACAGTTTCTGAGCCAAATACCCCTTTTTCTCGACAGGATACGGCAAACAGGCTATACTTGATTGAGACAGCCTGCCTGACGGCGATTTCTTCAGTAAACTTGATTTTTGGAGGAACACCACATGGAAAAATACATAGTCACAAAAGAAAAATTTGAATACCCGGATATTGGAAGCTATGAAAGTTACGGCATAAAGCGCATGAATGGTTCTAATCTGACCCTACAGGATATTTCGGCAGATCAGGCGTTTGTCTCTCATCTGGCGCATGAAATGAATGAAGGAGAGGTCGATGATATCCACATGTTTGACATTGTAATTGACGCAATAAGCTAAAGCAGTCGCCGCAGGCTGTCCGGCGCCGCTCTTTTAAGAGAGCGGCGCTATTTCATGGCAGCGGCCATTTAAAAAAGGAAAAGCCGCTGCTCTGCCAAAGAGAGGCCCGGTATGTGAAAGCATTTTCATCTGTGAAAAGAGAAGGCGCTCGGCCAAGGCCATCGGCAGGACAAAGAGCAGGAAAGCAAGACCTTGTTCGATGATCCACAGAGAAAATCAGACAATTTTTATAAAAGTCAAGTGAAATCAAGTATGTGTTTTGAACTTTCCGGCCGCTTCAAACGGGAAGCTTTTGCTTTCGGTATACCGAAAGTGTTGTGTGATGAAAGCACTGAAAACAAGCGGCCGTATCCTTACGGACATACAAATTTGAAAAAGGATTTCGCTCACCTTGTGCACAGCACCGCTGCGGCGGCCGATATCCCGGCGGAACCGCATTTTCAACTGCCGCAGACGGGATGGAAGCGAAGGATTTTATTTAAAGTAACCCGCGGCTGCAGGCCAGAACACCGGCTGAAACCGTGCTGCTGATGGGCGCAGATAAAAGTTTTTCTATAATAGAAAAGCACAGCTTCCGCGTTATAGAGCGGAAGCTGTGCTTTTTGCTGTCAAGGCGTCTTTTCTGAGTCTTCAGCTTCAACACCGAGAGGCTTTTGAAAAACTGCAATAT
>JAUNTE010000345.1 GCA_030538855.1 Oscillospiraceae bacterium | reverse complement strand
CATGATGACCAGCGCAAGCAAAACCGCAAAAATACGGTCTATTATTTTTATTGTTCCTTGATCCTTCATCTTCATTTCCTTTTTCATATTTTATAAAATGTTTTGTTCTGCTGTTATCAAAGAGATTTTATCTTTTTTGCAAACGTAAAAGTTGTATATTTTCATATTCAATTGTCTTTTGAGTTTTGGCTGCTTCTATATCACCTCTTCCGTATGCAGCAAAATAATATCCTGCACCAATTCAAACCGCTCCACGCTTTTGTCTTTCTTCTTTTCCGCAGGACGCTTCCCTAAAGCTTCTGTATCACCGCCAAGCAGCGTAGTCGCCTGCCCGTCATATTCCAATAGTTCGGTGTCGCCGCTTGCGGCCAAAAGCTCGGTCGCGTCGTCTGAACTCTTTTTTGAAAAAGCAAATTTCTTTTTGCTCTCCTTTTTCTCTGGCTTTTCTTCCGCCTCTTTTTTTATCGGCCGCGTCTCTTTCACCGAGGAAGCCGGACGGTAGGACGTTTTTATACTTTTTTCATTCATCGTCCTCATCTGAGCGATGGATCTTTTTGCTGTGCGGCCGCTTAAATCTCCGATAATTTTAGGTATCTTAAACTTGATAAAGCAAAACACAGCAAATATCAAGCTTATGCCTGAAAGAGAAAATGCGGTGATCGAAACGGCCTGATAGATCTCTGCCATATCGTCAACTCCTTTCCTCAGTATTCGCATAAGTTTGCTGCATATCCTCCATATATCCGTTATAAGCGTTTAAAATCGCATCGCGGATACCGATGGACGTCTGCTGCGTAACGGAAAGACTCTCGGTTTTTGTTTTTATCAGTGTGAGAAGTTCCGCCACCGCACTCTGTTCCACACCGGTGGTCGCAAACCCTTTTCTATGGTCGTTCAGCAGATTGGCGATTTCACGGTACATGGTCAGTTTGATATACGCGGCGTCATCGTAATCTTCCATATTGTCGATACAGGTATGAAGCGATTGCAACAGCTCTTCATAAGCTTCTTTTGTCGGCTCTTTTATGCTGGTGGCGTTCACGATATATTGCGAGTAAAAATTACCGACAATATAATAGCTTTCTGACATATCGAAATAGGGATAATCATGATTCTCTGTATTTACGATCGTCTGAAAATAAGGGTAAGATTTCAGTACTCTTGTACGGAAGGTATTGTCGCCCCCGGAATACAGATAAAAATAAGTAATGCCCGCTTCATAAGCCAAATCCAGATAATCCTGTTGATCCGTATTGAACTGGTCTTTGTTCTCGTTATATTGCCCTGTGAACTGGCTGCTCTCTAAATCTCCAAACAAACCGTTGTCCTTATAAGCCTGTAAAAGCTTCATATAACCTCTGGTATCCGTCCCTAAAAGGTCGATCGCTTCAAGATAGGTCTTCACTTTTGTCTCATAAGGGGTCGAACTGGAAATATTGATTTTATGGTCATAGTCCTTATTGTTTTCATATGACTGCAACGTTTGTGCGGCCACGCCCACCCCGGCCATCACCACCGCCATCGCCGCTGAAACGATGAACATCATCAGTTTGTTTTTTTGCTTTTTTCTATAAGCGCCGTCTTCCTCTTCATAATGCTCCAGCGCATACATCAGCTCGTTGCAGTTTTGATAGCGGTCCTCCGGGTCCAGCGCTGTGCATTTGTCAATAACACGCTCAAGGCCGCTGGATAATTCCAGGTTCCACTGTCGGATAGGATAATAAACGTAATCTGACGGCCTTGGGTCAACGCCTGTCAGCAGATGATGCATCGTCATGCCCAAGGCGTAAATATCTGATCTCGCATCTGTCTGCCGTGAGCCATGCTGCTCTGGCGGCGCATAACCCTTGGTTCCAAGCACGGTGGTGTCGGCAAGGTTTTCCTCTTTATACTCACGGGCGATGCCGAAATCGATCACCTTCAAATTCCCCTCGGGCTTCAACATGATATTGGCAGGCTTCATATCCCGATATATAATAGGCGGCTTCTGTGAATGAAGGTATCCCAGCGCGTCACACAGCTGTTTTGCCCAGTCCAGCACAACGTCCTGCTGCTGTGGGCCGTATTCGTTCAAAATTTTATCCAGGGATTCTCCTTCAATATAATCCATAACCACGTAAATGGTCTGGCTGTTGTCTATGATATCCACAATGCGTGGAAGCGCCGGATGATCCAGACGCTTCATCAAATTCGCTTCGGCCAGCAGGCTGTTTACCACCACTTCATCGTTTTTTCCATTTGCGGTTTTTTTGATCTCTTTGACCGCCCACTGCTTATTCAGCCTCTTGTCCATGGCAAGGTATACCACAGACATGCCGCCCTTTCCGATTTGCTTGAGTATTTCATATTTGTCGTCAATAATCGTTCCAACTTGAGTT
>JAUNTE010000048.1:2104-12577 GCA_030538855.1 Oscillospiraceae bacterium | reverse complement strand
ACCATGCAATAAGGCACGTAACAATAAGTTGCATTCGGATATGATACTTGAACGAAAAGAATATGAAGGGTATAAGGGATGAGCAGATAACACTAAAAAACCAAAAATCCGATGAAATGTACAGTTTGAAGTATGTAACAAAATATCGAGAAGTAACAGCAGCAGACATTTGCGAACTGGAAGTAATGTATGAAACGGCGGCCTGCCTTGTACAAGTACTGGGCTTTTCAGAGGATGCAGTAACAGCGTTCCGTTTGCGAAGTGAGTGGAAAGGTCAAGAAAAAACGGACAGAAAGTTAAGGAATTATGGATTCAAACTGAGCTGGGGCAACCAACCCAAAGCAGAATGCATCCGTTTAGCGTTATAGTAAGTTTCAATGTACTTGAAAATGTCCAACCGGGCTTGTTCAGGATCGTCATAGTGGGCATCCTGAACAAGCTCTCTTTTTAAGGTGCGATAAATTCCATAATAGCATTATCGTAGGGGGGTTCCTTGCGGCTCATGCTCTGACGAAAACCATAACGCAACAGCAGCGCTGAGCCGTATCTTGAGCACCGCGATCCGTATGGATCATCAGTCCTTCCTTCGGATGTTCCCGGCCAATGGCCTGTTTCAAGGCTGTTAGGACAAGCGTATCACGGACTCTTGTGTCCAGCGCCCATCCGGTAACCTTTCGGGAAAAATGCCGATGAAAACCGTCAGATACAGCCAACCGTGTTTTGTTGGTATGTAAGTAGTATCTCCGACCCAGACTTTGTTCTTTTCGTTGGCGGCAAAAAACCGATTGAGTATGTTCTCCTTTTTACCGTATGCATTCTTGTTTGGCTGATAGTGGTAGGATTTGCGTGTCCCTTTGGCAATTAACCCCTGCTCGCTCATCAACCGGGACACCCGTTTGGTTTCACCTTGACATGCTGCTCCAATACCTTTTGGATGCGCCTGGCGCCATATCGGCCCTTGTTCTCATGAAAGATATTCTCTATCATTTCTGTCAGTGCTTCATTCTCCATAGTTCGATTGCTTTTCCTACGTTTAAGGTAGTCATAGAATCCTGAGCGTGAGATTCGCAATATCTTACAGGCCTTCTGAATGTTGTATTCTTTCTGCTGTTCTTTTAAATATTGGAATCTCACACATTCTTTGTTTTCAAGAAGGCCTGGAGTTTTTTAGTAGTTCATTCTCTATCTTCAGTTCTTCCACCTGCTTTTGCAGCTTCTTTATTTCATAAGTGAAATTGAAAAGTGCGTATCCATGTCCTGGAAACGCATTTTTTCCATATTCGTCATATTCTTTAATCCATCGACGCTGACTGCTCCCGCTAATCCTCTCTTTTTACCTCAATTTTTTCATGCCTCCCCGCCGGGCGGCCTTTTTCGTCAAAGCCGCGCGCCCTTTCGGGTTTTGGCCAAAGTATGTTTCAAAACAGGGCCGCTTACAAACCAAGCCCCGTAGAAAACGAGCGTGTTTTTTCGGCATATGGAACAAAAGCCGCAGGGAATACTGGATGTATTCCCGAAGATTTTTGTGAAATACACTGAAATAAAACGCCGAAGTTTTTCAAGTGGCAACTTTGGCAACAACTTTAAAATGTACAGCATAACGCATGGGCGGCGGCTTTTGCCGCCCGGCAGCTTCATTTTTTGCAAAGGCCCTGCCGGGTTTCAAAAGTTATTGACGCCGCCCATACAGCGTTTTATAAATCCCCCCGGCGGCCCTATCCTCCGCCCCGCCATGCTTTTCAGGTGAAACCGGCGTATCATGACAGCGCCGTAAAGCGCCAGCCAGCCGCGCCGCCCAAGGGCAATAAAAACGCCGGGACGCAGGAGGAAAAGTAAAAAGCAGATTGCCGCTTTACAAAAAGCAAGGGGGCCTGCAGCCGCAGAAGTATCTATTTTTCGACCGTTTTATCATAAGAAAAATCTCCGTCGAAAAGCAACTGTTTTTTGTCGAACGCTTTTTTCGTCCCAACTTGGTTATGTCTTATCATACCCGCCTTTGGCTGCCTTTTCTTCAGGCCCTCTGCGTTCCCCCCCTCGCGGCGGCCGCCTCTTGACAATGAGTCCGGGGATGCTATAATTACATTTAGGCAAACATCTAAATGATGGCCTTCAATCCAATTTTGAGAAGGGAGCTTTTCTTATGCTTTCCATTCAGAACCTCACAAAATCCTATGGCAAAAAGGTTGCCGTCCAAAACCTCTCGCTGGAGGTGAACGCAGGCGAAATTTTTGGGTTCATCGGCCATAACGGCGCGGGCAAAACCACCACGCTGCGCTGCGTCGCGGGTATTCTGCCCTATACCGAGGGCGTTATCACCATCGACGGGCATGACGTACAAAAAGATCCCCTCAACGCAAAACAGGCGCTGGCCTTTCTGCCGGATAACCCGGACCTTTACGAATATTTAACAGGCGTGCAGTATCTCAATTTCATCGCAGATATTTTCCGCCTTCCCGCCGACGTCCGCACGGCGCGTATCAAAGATCATGCCGAGCGCTTTGAACTCTCGGACGCGCTGCAAAACCCCATCGCGTCATATTCTCACGGCATGAAGCAGAAGCTGGCGATCATTTCGGCCCTGATACATGAACCGAAATTGCTGATTTTAGACGAGCCCTTCGTCGGGCTCGACCCTTCCGCCAGCCATCTTTTAAAAACGCTGCTGCGTGAGTTATGTGGCCGGGGGGGCGCGGTGTTTTTTTCAACCCACGTGCTGGAGGTGGCCGAAAAGCTGTGCGACCGCGTGGCGATCATCCAAAACGGCAGCCTGATACGCCAGGGCAAAACCGCCGATATCGTGGGGGATTCTTCTCTTGAAGACGTCTTTCTCGGCCTGCAGGAAAAGGAGGAGTCATGATGAAGCCGTTTGCTTCGCTGCTTTTGCTTGAATGCCGCAGCCTGCTTGTCGGTTTTAATTTGGGCGGCAGCAAAAAAAAGCGCGCGCCCTCTTTGGTCGGCCTGATATTTGTAGTGGGCATTTCGCTGGCTTTAGGCGGCCTTTACGGCTGGGGGTTCGTCGCCATGATGGCGCAGGCGGGTTATCCCCAGCTGGCGCTGTGCCTGATTGGGGCCATGGCGGGGCTGTTCGCCCTGCTTTTTACGGCCATGAGCGCCGCCGGGACGCTGTTTTCAACAAAAGATCTGGATATTTTGCTGGCACTGCCCATTACGCCGCGCGCCCTGTTCACCAGTAAGGTGCTGGCCCTCTACCTTGAAAACTTTATTATCACCAGCTGCTTTTTGCTGCCCGCGGCAGCGGCGGCGGCTGTCTATTTTCCGCTGTCATGGTCTTTTTGGCCTATCCTGATCGTGGTTTTAGTGGCGGTGCCTTTCTTCCCCTGTTTTATGGCTTTGCTGCTTTCGTACCTCATCGCCTGGTTCAAATCACATTTCAACCCGGGGCGGCTGTTTTCAGCTGTGCTGGCCGTCGTTGGCTTTGTCCTGTTGCTGGCAGTGCTGCTGCCGCTGCAATTCGGCCTGCAAAACGTGCTGACACAAAATCCCGCCGTCGCGTTCTCCGCGCTCTCCGGCGGCTTTCCTCCGCTGGGATGGATGGCAAACGCCTTGTTCAGCACCGATCTTTTGGCACTTCTATGGCTGTGTATCAGCGCGGCCGTCCCCTTTGCCCTTGAGATATTGCTTCTTGCCCGCAGCTATACCCATATCGTGGCTTCTCTGCTCACGGCCCACACTTCGGGCAAAAAGAAAAAGCTGTCCGCGCTGAAGGCCGGGTCTTTATACGGGGCGCTGTTTAAAAAAGAGCTGAACCGCTTTTTGGGCACGCCCATCTATCTTTTAAACAGCGGCCTTGGGCTGATTTTGGCGTTTCTCGCCCCCATCGCACTGCTTATTTTTCGCCGCGACGCGCTTGAGATGCTGTCTCAGCTGCCGGTGCCGGGCGGTTTTCTGCCCATTATGGCCGCGGTGGTGCTGTGCGCGCTCTCCGGCACCTGCTACACGGCTGCCGTCAGTATCTCTTTAGAAAAAAATGCCCTGTGGCAGCTGCTGGTACTGCCTATTGAAACGCGTACCATCTTATCCGTCAAAACGCTTTTCCCTCTGCTGCTGCAGGCCCCGTTGTTCCTCTATTTCAGCGTGACGGTCTCGCTGCTTTTGGGGTTCTCTATCCTTGACTGCATATTGATTTTACTGACAGCCTGCTGTTTTACCCTGTTGACCGGATGTCTCGATCTTACCATCAATCTGCTTTTCCCGCGGCTGGACGCCGCCAGCGACACCGCCATCGTCAAACAGTCTCTTTCCGCTTTGCTTGGCATGCTGCTCAATGTGGCGCTGGCCGTGCTGATCGCCGTCCCCCTTTTCACGCTCTCCGTCTCCTCGCCGCTTTTGTATTTATTGGTTATTTCAGGGGCGTGCCTTGTGCTGGCGGGCGTGTTGTGGGCGGCCCTTTGCCGGTGGGGCGCCGCGCGTTTTCGTGCTTTGACGTAAAATCGATAAAAATATGGGTTGTTAAAAAAGAGCCTCCGCTTTGCGGAGGCTCTTTTTTACAGTCTTTTGCCCGGCTGCCCCGATAGCAGCGACGGGCAAAGCCATCAACGCCAAATATTTTTTATTGCGCAGTAATAAACTTTGCCGGGGATGTTCCCGCGTCCCCGGTTGTATTTCAGGGCCGGTTCAGGTAAAATAAACATTGAGAACGCAGCGCTGTAAACCGCTGCACCGAAAGGACAGCATTGCCGCATGGATTATAAAGCCTCTGTAGTGATCCCCAACCTGAACGGCGCCGGATGGCTGAAAGACAGCATCGAAAGCATTTTTGCCCAAACTGAACAGGCTTTTGAACTGATCGTCATCGATAACGGCAGCACCGACGAAAGCCTTTCCATTGCCCGGGCATACTGCGGGCGTGAAAATTACACCCTTATCGAAAATGGTGAAAACACCGGCTTTTCTCATGCCGTCAATCAGGGCATCCGGGCGGCGAAAGCCCCCTATATCGCCCTTTTCAACAACGACGCCTTCGCCGAGCCGGATTGGCTTGAAAAACTGCTGCATGCCGCCGAGAGCGACCCACGCATTTTTGCGGTGCAAAGCCTGATGCTGCGCCATTATGAGCGGCAGCTGGCCGACGACGCGGGCGATTTTGTCACCATTTTGGCCTGGCCCTATAAGCGCGGCGACGGCCTGCGGGCCAGCCGCTATCAAAAACCGGGGCGCATTTTCTCCGCCTGCGGGGGGGCCAGCCTGTACCGCAAAAGCATTTTGGATGAGATCGGCCTGTTTGACGAACAGTTCTTCGCCTATTTTGAGGATGTGGACATCAGCTGGCGCGCCAACAACCTTGGCTACCGCAATATGCTCTGTCCCGCTGCCAAATGCTATCACATCTGCGGTGCCACCACCGGCGGCGCGAAAGGCGCACGCTATAATGATTTCAAATCAGTGCAAAGCGGGCGCAACAGCCTGCTGCTGCCCTATAAAAACATGCCCTTGCTCATGCTTTTACTCAATCTGCCCTTTTTGCTCTTCGGCTATCTGCTGAAAGCGCTGGTATTTGCCCTGCGCGGCTATGGCAAACCCTATTGGCAGGGCTGTAAAGAGGCCTTTCACACCTTCGGCAAGCTGAAAAAGCCTGCGTTCCGTCTGAAAAACCTGCCCTGTTATTTTCTCATCGAGGGGTGGATGTTCCTCTCCACTTTCGGCTACGCCGCATACCGGCTGCGCCGGGCGCTGCACCGCATATAAGCGGCCCGCCGCATCTTTTACCTCGTTGGGCCCCAAAGTTATGACCACCAGCTAAGCTGGTGGCTTGAGAAAGCCTTGGAAGGGCATAGTACCGGCAAGCATCTAAAGACGCACTGAAATGTCTGTCTATCGCATCACTTGCCCTGCCGCCCGCAAACGGGCAATCATGCTCTAACGATGGTCTTTTTGTTACAATTTGGATTGCTGTCTGCAACTCGCTTCGCTCAAGGTTTGAGGGGGGCCTCCACCGGCACAGCCGGTGGTTTAAATAACAATAAAACGGCCCGGCTTTGAGCCGCCGCGCCGGCTTTTCTATCAAAAACAGTCGGCTTCAAGTTTTGGAGGCATACAAAGGGGGGCCTTTCTCTCTGCTGCGTTTTTTCGCTGTTTTTCCATCTTTCTATAAAGTACACGACCAAGCTCTTTTACGCAAAGGCCGCGCCAAAATGTTTTTTATTTTCAACCGCCGCGTCTGACAAGGGCTTTTCAGCGCTGTCTCAGCCCGTCTTTTCAGGCGTTCTGCCGGCAAATCCGCCGCGTTTTTGTAAATATCCCCGCCCTGCGGCGCGGCTGCCCACGCGGCGTCTTTCGACGGTTTTTCAGCTGAAACTGCCGGGCCGTACAAAAGCCGCTTTTCCCGCACCGGCCGTCCTCTTTGCTTTTATCAAAGGGGCCGCCGGGCGCTTCAAAATTGGCGCGGCAAAACACACTTTCAGGATAAGGCCGCAGCCGATCTTATCAACCCATCCATTTAAAGGAGGAATACTTATGAATGAACATCTTGCTTATGTACGGCGGCAGCAGGCCGAGCGTGTGATGCAGGCGCTGCGCAAAAACCGTATGCAGCCCTATTATGCGGCCACCGCCGCCGAGGTGGCGCCGCTGGTAAAAAGCCTTGTGCCGCAGGGGGCCTGTGTGGCCATGGGCGGCAGTATGACGCTGGCCGAATGCGGGGTAGAGTCCCTTCTGCGCGGCGGCGATTACCGTCTTTTAGACCGCTACGCCCCCGGCCTGAGCCGTGAAGAGGGCGAGCGCATCATGCGCGAGGCCTTTTTCTGTGATTGGTACTTTTCCAGCACCAACGCCGTCACCGAAGCGGGCGAACTTTATAATGTGGACGGCAACGCCAACCGGGTGGCTGCGCTGGCCTACGGCCCGGCCAACGTCTGCATCGTAGCCGGTATCAATAAGATCGTCCCCGACCTTGCCGCCGCCCAGCGCCGCGTAAAAGAGACCGCCGCCCCCGCCAACACCCACCGGCTGGGCTGCGCGACGCCCTGTGCCAAAACCGGAAAATGTGAAAACTGTACCGGCCCGGGGCGCATCTGCTGCACCACCCTTGTTTTACAGCAGCAGCGCGCTGAAAACCGCATCAAAGTTATTTTGGTCGGCGAAGAGCTGGGGTACTGAGCCTATATAAAAGCGTCGCGTCTGCCTCGCGGCCGGGTTCCCCCCCTTATCCCCGGCAAATCCGCCGCAGCCCGGCGTTCCCCTTTACCGGGACGGCCCCAGAGCTTGTTTGAAAACAGCGACCGCAAAACTTTCACAAACAGCCCCATAGCTGTAAGCCAAACTATGCAAGAGCCCTGACGGCTGCCGCCCTTTTCAGCCCCGCAGCCCCGCGGTTTGTAAAATGAGAGGGCGCGTTCCTCTTTTCACAGCCTCAAAGGCAGGGCGGGCGTTTTTAAATCCATATGTAAACCAAACAGCCCCCGGCACACAGCCGGGGGCTTTACAGTTAAACAGCCTTTCCGCCAAAGCGAAAAGGCCGTTTCTTTCTTATAAAATCCCGCACCGGCCGTCTGCGCCCCAGTTAAAACCCACTATCAAAAGCAGGGTGGGTATACTCTGCCGGAATTTCACGCTCCCTTCGTCGGCGGTATGACCACCGGAGGTCTGCAATCCCTTCCACTGGACGCGAGTTCCCATTTTATATAACTTGTAGGATTATAAAAGAGCGCATCCAATCGCACCGGGCAGGACGTTATCAGTGTATCCAACGCAGGGGAGGGTCATTCATCCTCTTCGCCGTCGTCGATGTCGTAAACCTCACGCAGACGTTCGGCAAACATCTCGCCCACGTTATAAAACTCTTCATCGTCTTCCACCACGTCCAGATATTCTTCGCCGTCCTCTTCGCATATCCGCATCAAAATCAGGTTGGCGTCCTCTTCCAGCAAGGCGGTGGGGTCTTCGCTGTAGGGAACTACCGCCAAATATCTCTCCTCCTGATAATCGGCGGCGTCGATCACTTCAAACGTATGTTCATTCCCATCCTCGTCTTCCAGCGTGATGAGGTCGGGGCTGTACTCCATTTCATTCTCGTCCATCAAAAGCCCTCCCTTCTGTTTTCAATCTTATTTTACTTGTTTTAGATTCTCCCGTCAATACAGCGGCGAATATTGACAGGTTTTACGATAAATTTATCAAGCCGTCTCCCTTTTCTGCCTGAGATGTGGTATACTTTTTTTAATTATGACAACACCTTTAACAGAAAGGGGCCGATGGGTTGAAATCTCGTATCTTTTCATTATTATGCCTGTTTGCAGGGCTGTGCGTGTTAAGCGCCTGTACGCCGGAAGGGGGCTTTGTCTCGCGCCGTCCCGCTTCTATAGAGAGCGGAGAGCTTCAGTTTCAAACGCCGGCGGGCGACGCGCCGGTGGCGCTGATCGATACCTCGTTTGGCCGTATCGAAGCGGTGCTTTACCCAAATCTTGCGCCTTTGGCGGTAGAAAATTTTATCTTCTGGGCCGAGGCCGGTTACTACGACGGGCTCTCTTTCTTCCGCATTGAGCCGGATTATCTCGCCGCCGCCGGGGCACCGGCAAACAACCCCACAGCGGGCGTCAGCAAATGGACAGAAGCCTTTCAAAACGAGCTGACCGACCGCCTGCACCATTATTCAGGCGCGCTGGCAACCGCAAATTTTGACCAGGGAAGCCGCGGCGGTGAAAACACCTCGGTTTTTTATATCGTGCAGACGCCCTCTGCAAAACTTGCGGGCGATCTTGAAAAACAGCTTGAAAACGCCGGTGTCCGGCAAGAGGTGGTCGACGCTTATAAGGCGGCAGGCGGCGCGCCCGAACTGGACGGCCAGGATACCGTTTTCGGCCAGGTCTACAGCGGTATGGACGTGTTGGACCAGATGGCCGACGCCTATGAAAAAAGCGCCGCGGCCGAAGACGGCGCGGATGATTCCTCTTTCGCTGAAAACGACCCTTTCCGTATTCTCTCCGTTACCATATGCACCTATGACGAAGCCCGGGCGCAGCAGGCCGCCTCATCATCACAGGCGGCATAGCCCGGCCGCGTTGATAAAGCAGCAGAACGCAGAAAAGGACTTTCATCATGAAAAAATTTTTCAATTTTTCCAACTCTCCCTTTAAATACGGCCATTTTTTATTACTGCTGACGGCGCTTATCGTCGTCGTTTTTCTCTCCTTCCTCGGGCTGTTTCAGCCCGGGCCCTCGGTCTCGTTTAAAAATGAGGACGTGCTGCCTTTCAATACAGGCTGGTCGCTGCTTTCCTCTTACGGAGAAGAAGCCGTTACCCTGCCCGCCCAAATAAGCGGCGAGCCGGGCCAGCCCGTCACCATCACCCGTGTGCTCTCGGCTGATTTTCAGCACGCCCGGGCGCTTCGCCTCCGCTGTTCCCAGCAATCGCTCAAGGTTTTTCTGGATGGCGAGCCCCTTTATTCCTTCGGCACAGAAGAGATCTCTCCTTTCCATTCCCTCGGCAGCTTTTGGCAGATCATCCAGCTGCCGCCCCAAAGCGCGGGAAAGAAACTCACCATCACTCTTACCAGCCCGTATGCCATCCGCAACGGCCGTCTCAATGAGATATCCATGGGCGCCAGCGACGCCTTGATGCTGGACGTCTTCTATACTTATCTGTCCCGCTTTGCGCTCTCGGTACTTATTTTACTTCTGGGCCTTTTGCTGGCGGCTTTCTATTTGATTTTCAAATTTCTTTTTTCCATTCAAAATCCTTCGCTGCTCTATCTGGGGGCCTTTGGCGTGTTTGCCTCGCTATGGTTGCTGGGCGAAAGCCGTATGCTGCAGTTTTTCATTGATTCCCCTCTCGTCATAAATATCAGCACTTTTTTGGGCCTGGCCGCTTTTCCCATCCCCCTCAACCTGTATTTCGGTGAAACCTGCGGTCAGCGCGCCGCCCGTTTTTTTCGCGGCGCCATGTTGGTACAGTTTTTCTATTTTATTTTATCTTTTCTGCTGCAGCTGTGCGGCGTGTGCGATTTTTTCCAGCTCATGCCGGTACAGCAGGCACTGCTTGGGGCAAACTTGATTTTCGCCTCAGTCCTTTTGCTGTATGAGGCCGTCTCAAAGCGCAATAAGCAGGCAAAACGCCTGCTGCCGGCACTCAGCCTGCTCGCCCTGTGCGGCCTGGCCGAGCTGGTCCTCTTCTATTTTGTCCCCACCTTTGAAACGGCCCGTTTATTTCGTATCGGTATCCTCGGGTTTCTGCTGCTGCTCACCATACGTTCCATACAGGTGGCCTACCAGCTCATCTCCCGCGGACAAGAGGCCACCTATTATGAGCGGCTTGCCAATACCGATGTTCTCACCCGCGGCTATAACCGCACCGCTTATGAAGAAGACCTTGCCGCCTACGAGAGCGGAAAAAAGCCCCTTGCCGGGCTGTGCTGTATTTTATTCGATCTGAACGACCTGAAATATATCAACGACCGTTTTGGCCACGCCTGCGGCGATGAAGCGCTGAAAAAGGCTTTTTCCTGCATCAAGCGCGCC
>JAUNTE010000048.1:0-2094 GCA_030538855.1 Oscillospiraceae bacterium | reverse complement strand
GCCTTCGGAGACCTTGGACGGTGTTACCGTATCGGCGGGGATGAATTTGCCGTTTTGATGTCCGGCGTCCCCACCGCCACCCTTGCCGTCCGGCTGGACGATATGCAGCGTTATATCGTCGAGACCCGCGCCGCCTGTGAATATTATTTTGACGTCGCCTGTGGTATGGCTGTCTATGGCCCCGAGGACGGCAGCTTAAAAGCTCTTTTAAATCGTGCCGATCAAAAGATGTTTTTAGACAAAAAGCTGCGAAAAGAGCAGGCCCCCCAAACATCCGCCCGCCGGTGACCCTTTGGGCCGCCGTCTTCCTTTCCATAAGCATCCGCCCATAAAACGCGTGGTATTCAAAATAGGTGCAAATCCTTCTTGTCCCTCCCCCGCGCGTCAAACGCGTAAGTATGGGTCATCAGCCGCGTAAGGCCGCTCTCACACCGTTTTTGGCCGCACGCCGGCGCGCCTCCTTTTTTATATCGATGAAGGCCGGATGGCCACCCCTTTGGGCAGTATGGCACAGCCATGACGCGCTCTGTCGTCATCCAGCGCCGTTTCATCCCTTCTGCTCTATCCTTGGCAGCCTCTGGCGCTGTGCAGATACAGCGATTTTCCAATCTTTGGTCTCTGCACCTTTTCTCTCCATCGTCATAAACTTTTTTTGCACCACTGTCAATGTCTTTCGGGTTACAAAGCCCCGGCTTCAAAAATTGAAGCCGGGGCTTTTCGTTGAAGGCGGAGACCACCGGCTCTGCCGGCGGGAGGTACTGCATAAAAAGCTTTCGTTTCAAACATGGCAAACTGACAAACAGCGGTCTTCCGCTTGGAGGAAATCTCTGTCAGAAAGGATATGGCTGTTTTAACTGCGGCAGGACACGCGATACCGATGAAAAATATTTCAGCGTGTCTTGAGATGCCTGCCGGTAACAGGGCCTTATCGGGCCTGCGCATATCTTACAATCAGCCGAAGGCTTTCGCTTTATCCGTTGAAGGCGTGGCTGCCCGCCTTTTTGTCCCCGTGCAAAAAACGCCGCTTGAAGACGTCCCGGCTTTTCAGGGCCGGGACACATCAGGCGGCGCTTTTCATTGTCTGACAAAAATCGTTTATTCCTTCACGTCATCGTTTTCCTGGTGGTTTTTACGGTAAGCAAGATAACTTTCTAAAATGACGACAGCTGCCACCGCGTCCCGCACCTGCTTGCGCTTTTTACCATAGGTTCCGCTCTCCGTCAGCAGCGCGTCGGCCGTTTTGGTGGTGCTGCGTTCATCCCACAGTATCACGGGCAGGCCGGTGGCAGGCTGCAAAATAGCCGCTAATTTGCGGCTTTTTTCCGCCCGCACACCCTCGGTGCCGTCCATATTTTTCGGCAGGCCGATCACAATCATCCCCGCCTCATACTCTTTGGCGGCAAAAACCAGCTTCTCGGCCGTCTTGGCAAAATTTTTCTCCTCTATCGTGCCAAGGGGCGACGCTAAAAATTCCGTCCGGTCGCACATGGCAAGGCCGGTGCGGCTGTCGCCGTAATCTACAGCCATGATCTTCATAAGTCCATCCCTCTCCCGCGGCAAAATCGCTCTGCCGTTTTCTTCTGCGGCGCGCAAAAGCGCCCGGCGTTCTCTGCCGGCACCTGCGGGACGACAGATTTTTCAAAACACGCCTCTTTCATCATTTCCACAACGTATATTATATATTTTTTATACGTTATGGAATTTCCTTTTTCAAAAGGCCCGTATACCCCTTTGTCCTTATTTCTCCAGCGGCTTCATTGTGGGGAACAGCAGCACGTCCCGGATAGACGCCGAATCCGTCAGCAACATAATCAAACGGTCAAGCCCAAAGCCCAGGCCGCCTGTCGGCGCAAGGCCGTATTCCAGCGCGGTGACATAATCATAATCCACCTGTGCTTTGCAGTCGGGGTCCTGCGCTTTGCGCTCCGCCACCTGCCGTTCAAAACGGGCTTTTTGGTCGATGGGGTCGTTCAACTCGCTGAAGGCGTTTCCAAATTCCGTCGCGTTGATAAAATATTCAAACCTCTAGGTAAAGTCCGGGTCTTCCGGTTTTCTTTTGGCAAGCGGGCTGATCTACACCGGATAATCATAGAT
>JAUNTE010000047.1 GCA_030538855.1 Oscillospiraceae bacterium | reverse complement strand
CTCTCTTTTCTAAAATCTCGTACATACTCTCCCCACTCTCTTTGATACCGCGCGAAATTGTGATTACAACGTCTTTATCATATCACAAATCACAAATAGGCCGCAACCTATTTGGCTATTTTGCTAAAAATTTTTTCAAACTTTCCCACAGCTTCTTTTTCTTTTTTTCTACGGCAACCGTGGCAGCTTCAGGCCATGCGCCGTTCAAAAAATCGTACATCGCGTCCTGACTATCGGTAATATCTTCGCCCGGGGCGGGCTTTACCTTCACATACCGGCCGTCCGGTTTCATTTCACGGGCATTTACGTTAT
Organism: Oscillospiraceae bacterium; assembly: GCA_030538855.1. Classification (GTDB taxonomy): domain Bacteria; phylum Bacillota; class Clostridia; order Oscillospirales; family Ruminococcaceae; genus JAUNTE01. Next base: position 12,373 of record JAUNTE010000047.1, on the reverse strand, counting down.
CCCGCAGCTGAAGCTGTAAGATATCCCATAATCTTTCGCTGAGCTTTGGGTCCTGCACACGCACGCCTACCTCTACCCGCCGCTCTGTATTGCGTGTCAAAAAATCCCCCGAGGCGATATACACCCGGCGGTCTTCACCCTCTCCAAACCCATAAATACGCGAATGCTCTAAATAGCGTCCCACAATGCTGCGCACACGGATATTCTCAGACAGCCCCTCTACCCCCGCTCTCAGACAGCAGATACCACGGACGATCATATCGACAGTTACCCCCGCCGCTGAAGCCTCAGATAATTTTTCAATGATCTGCCGGTCGCTGATGGAATTGCATTTCAGTAAAATATAGCCTTCGCCCCCGTTTTTTTGCGTCTCTATCTCTCTGTCCATCTCTTTCAGCAAAACGCTTTTAAAACATAACGGCGCTACCAAAAGTTTTTGGGCCGCTGGGGTATTGCGCTCTAATTCAAGATCATTGAAAACCGCGTTCACCTCCTGCCCAATTTCACGGCTGGTGGTGATAAACGCAAGGTCAGTATACAATTCCGCGGTTTTTTCATTATAATTGCCGGTGCCGATCTGTGCGGTATAATGCTCGCCGTCGCTCTTTCTCCGGGTGATCAGCGTCAGTTTTGAATGTACCTTATAATCGGGTAAGCCATAAATGACGCGGCAGCCCGCCTGTTCCAGCTGACGCGACCAATCGATATTATTTTGTTCGTCAAACCGGGCGCGCAGCTCTACAACCGCTGTCACTTCTTTTCCATTTTCAGCGGCGTTCACCAGCGCCTCCACGATTTTTGAATCGTCGGCCACCCGGTAAAGCGTCATTTTGATCGAGACGACCTCCGGGTCCTGCGCCGCCTCACTCAGCATCTCAATAAAAGGTTTGATGCTTTGATACGGATAACACAGCATCACGTCCTGTTCCTCAGCTGCTTTTGCCAGAGAAAAACCGGCAGGCGGCGGCAGCGGCTTTTTGGGCGTGTAAAAAAGTTCGGCATTTCCTTCTTTTGACAGCCTTGCTGAAAGTTTAAAGCAAAAGGACATATCCAGCGGAGACGATTGTTCAAAGCACTGCGCTTCATCCAAAGGCAGTTTTTCACAAAGCAGGCGTTTCATCTCTTTACAATTTTCGCCCTTCATCTGCAGGCGGACAGCCGCCAGCTTGCGGCGTTTTTTCAACAGCTCGCTCATCACCTCACGATAATCGAGATCCTGATCGAACATCGCTTCCAATACGTCCAAATCGGCATTTCTGGTAATGCGAAACAAAGATTTTTCCCGTATGGCCTCATTCTTTCCGAAAACCAGCGAGGCGAAATGCAGTACCAGCTCTTCTACCAGCGCAAAACAGAGTTTGTCGTCTCTTGAAAAGTAAATGATCCTCTCCAGCTGCTTATGCAGCGGGATGATGCCAAATGCCTGCCGCCCTGATTCTCTGTTCTTTAAAACCGTTCCCACATAGGTGAACTGGTTATATAAAAAAGGAAAAGGATGCGTGGCGTCAACGATCTGCGGAGACAAAATAGGCAAAATTTCTTCTGTAAAATATTTTTTCCACGCCTGTTCTTCTTTTTTACTCAGCTCCGCAAATTCCACCTTGCGGTAACGTTCTTCTTCCAGCGCCTCAAAAAGCCTCTCAGTATATTTATCCGCCAGCTTTTGCAGCTCCTGCGTCCGGGGCATAATGGCGTCCAGCTGTTCCTGGGCCGTCATGCCGGTTTTATTTTCTTTTTCCTGCGCTTTTAAAAGGGTATGGTCGTATAAAGAACCTACGCGCACCATAAAAAACTCATCTAAATTGCTGGCGTAAATGGCGGCGAATTTCAGCTGCTCTCCAAGCGGCACCCGCCTTTCTTTGGCAAGCTCCAGTACCCTTAAATCAAATTCCAGCCAGCTCAGCTCTCGGTTGATAAATAACTTTTTTTCTTCATCGCGCGTCATGTGCCTCTTCTCCTTCCATGACCCAAACATGGTCTTTCATCTGTTCCAACAGCTTTTCTCCGATCCCCGATACCCGCGTCACCTCTTCAATCGCGTGAAAGGGGCCGTATTCTTCCCGGTACGCAATGATAGCCAGCGCCTTCTTTTCTCCCACGCCTTTCAAACATTGCAAAGCGCCGGCCGAGGCCCTGTTCAAATCAAGCCCTGTGCCCTGCACGCATCTTAAGCTTTGGTTATTTTCAGGCGGCATACCGCCTGTTACAGGGTAACACAAAAAGCCCGTGCCTATCAGCACCAGGCAAAAAAGCGCTGTCCATACCGCGATTTTCAAGTTTTGCATTTGTTTTTTCATTTCAGGTGTACTGGCGTATCAATTCATATAAAAACTGCGCCACGCCGCCGTCCTGACAGCTGCCGGTCAGAATATCCGCGTTTTCTTTGATAACAGGCGTGGCGTTCCCCACGGCCACGGCGTGTCCGGCCGTCTTTAAAAGTTCAAGATCGTTGTCATAATCTCCGATGGCAAAGGTATTTTCCAGTGGGACGTCTACAAGGCGGCACAATTTTTTTAAGGCCACGCCTTTGCTGATCCCCTGTGGTATCATTTCAAGAAACTGCTCGCTGCTGGCGGTAAAATTCAGTTTTGGATAACGGCCCTGTATAAATTCCTGCACATGTTTGCGAAGCGCGGCATCACAGGCAAATAAAATTTTATACCATTCGCCGGGCACGCTTTCCGCATCAGCATAAAAGCAGACTTGATTTTCTCTGCTTTTATGCTGAAAAGTATACTCGTTGGAAGCGACAACATAGGTGCGCTGGTTATCCGCCATGATCTCAGCCCCTACCTGCGGAAAACGGTATAGAATTTCCTGCAGGGCCCTTAACGCCTCGTTTTGGGGCAGCGCGCAGTAACACAGCACCTGTTCCTCTTCAAAATCATATAAAACGCCGCCATTATATAAAATCGCCGGCGCCGACATTGCGATACGCTTTTCATATTTTCTGAGAGACTGTATGCTTCTGCCTGTGGCAAGGGCAAACTTTCCGCCCAATGAGGTGAACAAACGAATCGTCTCGACATTGCAGCTGGGTATCCCCTCCTGAGAAGTCAGCAACGTGTTATCCACATCTGAAACCACTAAAATATCTGAGAGTTTTTGTATCATAGACGGCTCTCCTTTTCCAGTGTCTCTAAAAAGTTTTTGAAATACACCGGCAATTCACTGTCAAAATACATGTTTTCTCCTGTAACGGGGTGTACAAAACCCAGGCTTTTCGCGTGCAGGCATTGGCCCTGCAGCGCAGTAATCACACGTTTGGGCCCGTACACCGCGTCGCCTGCCAACGGGTGCCCGATATGCGCCATATGTACCCGTATCTGGTGCGTTCGTCCTGTCTCCAGCCTGCATTCGATATATGAAAAATTTTTAAAACGTCTTAAAATCTGATAATGGGTGACAGCAGGTTTTCCGCAGCGCTCATTGACGGCCATTTTTTTTCTGTCTTTCGGGTTTCTTCCAATAGGCGCGTCAATTTTGCCCTCATCCTCTTTCAGCGCACCGTATACGACGGCGCGGTACGCTCGCTGCATATCATGCCGCGCCAGCTGCTGTGCCAGCGAAAGATGCGCTTCATCGGTTTTGGCGACGGCCAAAAGGCCGCTGGTGTCCTTATCTATCCGGTGGACGATCCCCGGCCGCGCCGTCCCATTGATGCCGGAAAGGCCGTCACGGCAATGGTATAAAAGCGCGTTTACCAAAGTTCCCGCTTCGTTGCCCGGGGCAGGATGCACCACCATCCCTTTTGGTTTATTCACCACCAAAAGCTGTTCGTCCTCATAAACAATATCCAGCGGGATATTTTCAGGAAACGCCGCAGCTTCTCTCAGCGGCGGGATCTCCAGCTCTATGCGTTCACCCACCGCAACACGGCGGCTTTTGCCGCCGCACGGCCGGGCGTCAATCACCACCGCGCCCTGTTCGATAAGCTGCTGTGCCGCGCTGCGGGTCAAATCCTTCACCATATCCGCTAAAAAAGCGTCTATGCGTTTTCCCTCGTCCTGCTTTTCTACGGTAAAACTATAACTGCCCGGCGTCATTGGTTTCTCCATCCGTTTGCGAGGTCTTCTGCCGCGTTTTCATCCGCTTTTTCCTGCGCTCTTTCAGCTCCTGCCGCAGCATCAAAAACAGCAGTAAAATAACCCCTATCACAATAAAACTGTCCGCCACATTAAAAATAGGAAATTCCATAAACACAGTATGAAAAAAATCAACCACATACCCATGCAAAATACGGTCGATCAAATTTCCCACCCCGCCTGAAAAAATAAAGATCAGGCAAAGCTCCTGGCTTTTAAAATGCAGTTTATGCGAAAGCAAAATGTATAATACGGCCGCCAATGCAGCCGCGGTCACAATAATCAGCAGCCAGCGATACCCTGTCAGCATACTGAAGGCAGCGCCCTGATTGAGCGCGTACCGAAACTCTAAAACGCCGGGAATAAAGGGCACGCCCCCTTGCCCCGCCAAAAATAAGGTCGCCAAATATTTGGTAAGCTGATCCAGGCCTACCAAAGCCGCCGAAAGAAGAAAAATCCAAATCGTAGCCATCGTTACTCTCCGTTTGAAAATAGCGGCGCCAAGGATGACGCCGCTATTTCACCGTATATTTATTGCGCCGCAATAAATCATCAATTTTTACAAAATGCGGTTTCTGCCGCCCTTCATCTATATGTGCAAAACAAACGTAAGCTTTCGCTTTTCTACAGCGCTTTTAACACGCCGCGCTTATTCCTCCTGGGCCAAAATCGCGGCGCAGCGTCTGCAAACCCCAGGGTGCTTCTCACTGCCGCCCACGTCTTTGGTATAGGTCCAGCAGCGCGCGCAGGCTTCTCCGCCGGCATGCGCAACCTCTATACCCAAGCCCTCGGTTTCGCCTGCCTTTCCGCCGTTTCCTGCGGTCACCTTCACTTCTGAAACAATGCAGATCTCGGCCAAATCCTTTTCCAGCGGTTTCAGCGCCCCGTAAAGTTTTTCGTCGCAGAACAAAGTGACAGAGGCCTCTAAACTTTTACCGATCACTTTTTCATTGCGTTTTTCTTCCAAAGCTTTTTGCACGTCGCCGCGCACCGCGATCAGCCGTTCCCATTTTTCATGGAACCGCTCGTCCTGCGTATAGCTGCCCGCGTCCGGCATCTGCTCCATCAAAATATATTCCCGCATCCCCTGCTGTTTCGGCAGATGGGCCCAAATCTCCTGCGAGGTAAACGCCAGTATGGGAGAGATCAGTTTCGCAACCGCCGTCAAAATCCGATACATCGCCGTCTGCGCCGCGCGCCGGGGCGCGCTTGCAGCGCCGTTGACATAAAGCCTGTCTTTGATAACGTCCAAATAAAAATTGGACATGTCCACCACACAGAAATTACGCAGCGCCTGAAACACTACATGAAAATCATACGCTTCATAAGCGGCTTTGCAGGCGACGACCAACGCGTCCAGCTTTTCAAGGGCCCATACGTCCAACTCTTCCAGCGCTTCGTCGGCCGCCATATCTTTATCCGGGTCAAAATCATAGAGATTTCCTAAAATAAAGCGGGCCGTGTTGCGAATTTTGCGATAGGCCTCTGACAAAGTTTTTAATATCTCGTCGCTGATACGCACATCCACCTGATAATCAGACGCCGCCACCCAAAGGCGTACAATGTCTGCGCCGTATACTTTTATCACGTCTGCGGGCACCACGCCGTTGCCAAGAGATTTGCTCATTTTGCGTCCCTGGCCGTCCACGACCCAGCCGCAGCTCACCACGCCTTTATAAGGCGCTTTGCCATAACAGGCCACGCTGGTAAGCAGGCTGGATTGAAACCAGCCGCGGTATTGGTCTCCGCCCTCAAGATACAGATCCACCGGCCAGGTGAGCTCAGGCCTCTCCTGACAAACAGCCACATGGCTTGAACCTGAATCGAACCAAACGTCCATGATGTCGCGTTCTTTCTCAAATTCCGTGCCGCCGCAGCCGCATACCATTCCCGGTACCATCTCTTCGGCCGTATAGCGGTACCACGCGTCGCTGCCCTCTTTACGGAAAAGCGCTGAAACCGCCTGGATGATCTGATCGGTAATATGGTATTTTCCGCATTTCTTACAATAAAACGCGGGGATGGGTACGCCCCAGGTACGCTGACGGCTGATGCACCAGTCATTGCGGTCACGCACCATCCCCAACATACGGTTTTCACCCCAGGACGGCACCCATTTGACGGATTTCACCGCTTCCATCGTCTCTTTTTTAAACCCGTCCACACTGCAGAACCATTGTTTTGTGGCGCGGAAAATCACAGGATGATGGCAGCGCCAGCAGTGGGGATATTGATGGACGATATGTTTAACCGCCAGCAAATTCCCGCTTTTTTTGATATGCTCCAAAATCACAGGGTTTGCATCCTGCACATAAAGCCCCGCAAAAGGCCCGGCTTCTTCCGTCAGTATGCCCGCCTCGTCCACCGGCACTACAACCGGCAGCTCAGGATAACACTTTGTGCAGATTTCGAAGTCTTCAACACCATGCCCCGGGGCGGTATGTACGCACCCGGTGCCGCTCTCCAGCGTTACATGGTCACCTACAATCACCAGAGACTTTCTGTCCAGAAAAGGATGCTGTGTTTCAATGCGCTCAAATTCGCGGCCTTTTGCGCCGCCGATAATCTCATATTTTTCTATGCCCGCAGCCTGCATGGTGGCTTCAGCCAACGCTTCAGCCATAATGTAATAGGCGTCTTCCACCTTTACCGCCACATAGTCAAAATCCGGGCCAAGACAAATCGCCACGTTCGCGGGCAGCGTCCACGTCGTGGTCGTCCAAATCACAAACCGGGCCTTATCCGCAGGTATCCCCATCTTTTTCAGTACGCCGTTATCCTTTGTCACGTCAAAGGCAACGTAGATGGAATCGCACGGATCGTCCTGATACTCGATCTCCGCTTCGGCAAGGGCCGTCTTGTCCATAGGGCACCAGTAAACGGCCTTCAGCCCTTTATAGATGTACCCCTTCTTTGCCATCTCGCCAAAAATCTCGATCTGACGCGCCTCAAACTCCGGGCGCAGAGTGAGATAGGGGTTTTCAAAATCTCCTACCACGCCAAGGCGCTGAAACTGCTCCGATTGGTTTTCCACATAGTGCAAAGCAAATTCTTTGCACAATTTGCGCAGCTCCAACGGCTGGATGGTGCTTTTTTTGTCGCCGGCCTTGGTCAGCGCCTTCAGTTCGATGGGCAGCCCATGGGTATCCCAGCCGGGGACGTAGGGCGCGCAGTAGCCCGTCATATTTTTATAACGGACGATAATATCTTTTAATATTTTGTTCATGGCGGTACCCATATGGATATCGCCGTTTGCATAAGGAGGGCCGTCATGCAGCACAAATAAAGGCTTGCCCTCATTGTGTTTTAAAACCTGATGATATAGATCCTTCGCCTTCCACTCCTCCAGCATCGCCGGTTCTTTGGTAGGCAGATTCGCCCGCATCCCAAATGCGGTTTTGGGAAGGTTCATAGTCTCACTGTAATCTACTGGCACTGATTCATCTCTCCTAAAGGCTTTTCGCCAATTATCGTTTTTATGACTGCAAGTTTTCAAAAATGCTGTCGTCTATTTCTTCTGCGGCAGACGGCTGCGGTACGGCGTCCGTCTCAGCCTCCTGTATAGAGGGCGGAGCGGCCTTTTCCTCCTCCGCGTCTGGAAGCGTGCTGAGAGAATCGATATGCTGTTTATATAAGCTCAGCACATTGCCCTTAAACTGGGCCACTTCCGCCTGAATACGGGCTAGATTCAGCCGTTCGTCCTCCACCCGGTTCTTGGCTTCTTCCTCAAGCCGTTCCGCCTTTTGCCCGGCGTCTCTTAAAAGCTTTTCGCCTTTTTGCCGTGCCTCTTGAATAACCTGTTCGCCCAAACGCTGTGCGTTGATCAGTGCGGTTTTCAGGTTGTCTTCATCTTTTCTGTATTCTGAAACTTTTTCAGCCAATACATAAACTTTTTTCTCCAGCTCTTCTTTTTCCGCAGCCAAAGCCTCCATCTGTACAGCTACTTCCTCTAAAAAAGCATGTACGTCCTCCACGCGGTATCCCCGCACGGATTTATCAAACGTCACTTCTCTGATTTCTTCTGCCGTAAGCATAACCCGCATCTCTCCTTGCTCTAATATTGGATCCATTCCAAATATAAACGTCCTTTTTTACTTGTGCCGCCAACCTGCGTGATCTTGTATTTCCCATACCCCCGCACAGAAAGAACATCCTCCTGCTGCAGTAAAAAAGAACGTGTTTCCACTAACATATGGTTTACCTGAACATTGCTTTTGTCTATCAGCGTCTCCGCCTCTGCACGCCCAATTCTCAGCATCCCAGCCAAAACTGCGTCCACCCGCAAAGACGCCGCAAAAAAAGAGCCTTCCCGCTGGGGCCGCTGTAAAATTTCCGTTACGGGCTCTTCGGTCGCCTCTGCCCGCGCCAAAAAGCTTCCAATCTCAAGCGGCTGGGCCAAACACAGCCCCGCCGCCGGGTCGCTCATCCAGCAAAAGGCGCGGCATCCGTCCTCTACCAAAATATCGCCGATATGGTCTCTTGAGATGCCAAACCCGATAAGGGCCCCTAAAAAATCACGGTGGGTAAGCTTCTCTGCGCCTTTACAGTGAATTTTCACAGCTTTTATCGGGAACTCGCCCTCCTGCGGGGCGCGGCTTTCCCATATTCCCATCATAACACGCTGTGCATTTGGATATCCGCCGTAAACGGCACAAGAAACTTCTTTATATGCGCAAAGCGCCGCGCGGGCCAGCTCTGATTCACGCTCGTTCAAAAACGCCGTGAATTGAACGTCCCCCCGGGCGGCAGCGCGACGGGCCATATCCTGCACCCGCCTGTAAAATATCTTTTCTTTTTCATCTTTGGGTGGAATATAACCCCGCAATCAGAAAAACACCCCGTTGCTCTCAAGCTCGTCCAAAATATCTCCCATAATATCCACGTTGAACGGCGTAATAATAAAAGTGCTGTTGGCAACCCGTTTGATTTCGCCGTTATTGGCGTAAGCCACCCCCGACAAAAAGTCCACCAGACGACGCGAGACCTCTTTGTTGGTCGATTCAAGATTCAGCACGACCGTGCGTTTTGCATTGAGATGGTCTGCAATGGCGCTGGCGTCGGTAAAACGTTCGGGCTTCACCAGCACCACCTGCAGCTGGGTGGTGGTGTTGATATTTACCACTTTGTTACGGCGGCTGCCGCCCTGCTGTTCAGCCGGGCCGTTGGCATATACGTCGTCCTGCGTGGAATACGTTCCCGATTTATTATTGATGTAATCGTCCATCTCATCCAGATCATCTTCGTATCCGTCTCCGACGCCCATTACATTTTTCAATTTATTTAGAAACCCCATTGTTTTGCCTCTCCTTTTATTATTGTTCAAATGTCATAATGACGTTTGCCAAAAAGGCTTGTCCCCACCCTAACCATGGTTGAACCCTCCAATATGGCGTATTCAAAGTCTCCCGACATCCCCATGGAAAGAATATCAATATCTTTATTATCTAATTTTTTAGTCTTAATGTCAACAAACAGTTGATACATTTTAGCAAAATAATTCCGTACCCCGTCCCCCTGGCATACCGGGGGTATGGTCATCAGGCCTTTCAGCCTCAAATGCGCAAGCCCCATGATATGGGCGCAGAGCAGCTCTGTGTCCTGCGGCGCGGCGCCGGTTTTGCCCGCTTCTTCTCCAATATTTACCTCTACTAAAACCTCAGCCGTCAGGCCCGCGGCAGCGTATACGCTCTCTATTTTGTCCGCAAGCCGTATGCTGTCCACACTCTGTATCATATCGGCTTTGCCGGGAAGATACTTTACCTTATTCGTCTGCAGATGCCCGATGATGTGGGTGCGGTGCGGCTTTGCCTGCAGGTAAGGCTGTTTTGCCAGCATTTCCTGTACTTTATTTTCTCCTATCTCTGTAATGCCCATATCCAGCGCCTGCGCAACGATCTCCTGCGACACCGTTTTTGTCACCCCAAGCAGCGTGATCTCAGAGGGGCTGCGCCCCGCCTTTTCCGCCGCCTCTTGTATTTTCTGACGCACCTCCCGGATATTTTGACGCAGCCATTCATACTCACAGCAATTTTCCGTCATGCAGATCCTTCCCTTCCACAATGATCTCGTCAAACATCTCCACTTCATTGATCCCGGTTTTTTCTTCATTCGGCGTCACCGGGACCAGCACATACTGCTCGTTTTCAAAAATCGGCGTAATGCGGCGGTACTGTGCCACGCCGCCTCTTTTCACATATACGCCGTATTCTCCGTTTTCCACATGCAGGGCCTCTTTATCGATGCGCAGCCCCATTACGGTACGTATCGAAACGTCCGCCTGCTCAAACCTTAATGCCGCCGCCTGCGCGTTCATGATCTCCGCGCGCAGGACCACTTTCGCTTTTTCTTCTCCCTCTGCGGTAATGGACTGCACATAGGCCGGTATCTGAAGCTGACCGCTGCTGTGAAAAATAAGGTCCACCTTCTCATGCGTACCCACCATGCTTTCATATCTTTCCGCATCTTTTTTGTCCATCACACAGATAAAATACCATTTATAATCGGTGACGATTTTTCCGATCGTCTGGGCAGCGGGCTGCGCGGGCACGGCCCCTTCCGCCGCCTCCAGCACCTGCTGCACGTTCCACTGTAACGCCTCCTGCGGCAAAAGCGCCGCTTCATAACCGTCGGTCTCAGAAATAAAAAAGCCCGACTGGGGCGCTGCGCAAAGCTCTACCGGCTGGCTGATTTGGTCCCATTCGTTTTTTTGCTGCTGCAGGCGCGAGATGAGGTCCTCGTAACTCGTCGCCCTTCCGGTTGCGATCTGCAGCCGGTCAACGCTTTCCGTCAGGGCCAAAACCGTATCCTGCAATTCGCCGTAGTTCTTTTCTTCCAATATCCCCAGCAAAGCGTAAAGATTGGTCTGCTGCTTTTTTGTGATGCTCTCCAAATCAGCTGAGCTGTTCGGCGCAGCCTGGGCGTTTTGCAGGCTGGCGATTTTTTCGCCCAATTCTTTGCTGCGCTCACTGCCTTCTGCGCTTTGCGCATCCGCATAAAGCGCGGCAACCTGTGTGCCAGCTGAAACCCGTATCCCGTCCTCCGCCAAATATCCCACTACGCCCTGGCCCGCGGCAGTTACCGGCGTTTCGCTGCGCACGACGACCCCTTTCACTGAAACCGCATCGGTAAGGGTCACCTCCACCGCCGTCTGGGTACGGTAAGGCCGCAGATAAATAGACTGCAGCTGTACCGCAAGATAAAACAGCGGCACCAATAAAATCAGCAGATATAAAACATAGCGCACCTTTTTCCACAGCCCGCGCCGGGAAGGGGGCTTTTGTTGTTTTTTTTCCGTCTCTTCCGGTTTCTCAGCCCAGCCCTGCGCTTCTTGTGAGGGCGGAGCCGTTCTCGAGATATTCTTTTGCTTTTTCATAAGCGTTTTGTTCCTCATCCAGCCAGAGCCAATATATTTCCTGCATCTTTCCAAACCATGTCATTTGACGTTTCGCATACCTGCGAGAACTGCGTTTCAAATCCTCTGTACAGGCGGCAAGGGTCGCTTTTCCTTCAAAATAAGGAAAAAATTCTTTATATCCAATGGCCTGTGCCGCCGTCAAAAACCGGGTTTTATTCTGGTAGACATATTCCGCCTCCTGCAAAAGCCCCTGCCCCAGCATCCTTTCAGCCCGGCCGTCAATGCGCTGGTATAAAGCCTCGCGGCTGTGAAAGCCAAGCCCGATCAGCTTTGCCTCATAAGGGCGCTGCTGCGGCAGCGACTCTCGCTGCTGCTCGGACATGGTCTTTCCCGTCTGGATATAAAGCTCTACAGCGCGCAGCACCCGTTTTTCATTATTTGGGTGCAGCGCCGCAGCATATGAGGGATCGATTGCAAAAAGCTTTTCCCACATCGCCTGCGGCCCCTCGCGCCTCGCCTCCTCCGCCAGTTTTTCACGCAGCCCCGGCGTCGTCTTTTCTTCTGTAAAGCAAATGCCATTTACAAGGCTTGAAATGTACAGCCCCGTTCCCCCAACAACCATGGGCAGCTTACCGCGGCGGTGGACGCTTTCAATACATTCGCCCGCTTTTTTCACATAATCCGCCACGCTGAAACTTTCTTCCGGGTCAAGAAAATCCAGAAGATGATGCGGCACGCCCTGCTGCTCTTTTGGGGTGGCCTTTGCCGTGCCGACATCCAGCCCCTTATAGATCTGCATCGAATCAGCCGATATGATCTCGCCGTCCAACGCTTTCGCCAGCGCTGTTGAAAGCGCCGTTTTCCCCGTCGCCGTCGGGCCGCATATCACCGCGATCTTTATTTTTTCAGTTGCCAAGTCTGCCAAATTGCTTCT
>JAUNTE010000344.1 GCA_030538855.1 Oscillospiraceae bacterium | reverse complement strand
AAGCAATGTGCGGGTGAGGCCGATCAATTTGGAGACATTGGGCGTTTCGGCCCCGAAGACAAGGGTGTCCACCACCCCGAGAGAGGCGGCCAGATGTACGCCCGCGGCGGCAAACTGTTCAGCGCTGGCGGTGGCATAGGGAAGGGGAAGTTCCACCACAAGGTCGGCCCCGCAGGAGAGCGCCGCCGCCACCCGGATCTCTTTGGGAAGGACGGCCGGCGTGCCGCGCTGTACAAAATTGCCGCTCATGACGGCGACGATGCGTTTTGCCCCCCGGTGTCTGGCCTCGGCGATCTGCCATGCATGTCCGTTATGAAAAGGATTATATTCTGCAATGATGGCACAGGTATGCAATAAAACTACCCCCCTACGACTATTGAAATTATTCTTTGTCCATTATATAATAAATTTAAGGTTTTAGAAAGAGTTTCAAGTAATGTAAGTGAGGAAGCGTAAAGAATGAAAGTTTTGGTAATCAACTGCGGGTCAAGCTCTTTAAAATATCAGCTGATCGATATGGACGACGAGCGGGTGCTTTGCAAGGGCAACTGCGAACGGGTAGGTATGCCGGAGGGAAAAATTTCTCACAAGGCCAACGGCCGCGAGTGGGATTTTAACGAGGACGTGCCCGACCACACCGCCGCTTTTATGCGTATCGTCGATTTGATGACCAAAGGCGAGACGGCTGTTGTATGGGATAAAAGCGAGATCGACGCCATCGGGCACCGCGTGGCGCAGGGCGCCGACAGGTTTACCCACAGCGTGCTGGCGACGGAAAAGGTCATCCAGACGATAGAAGAGATCATCCCGCTGGCCCCGGTGCACAACCCTGCCCATGTGGCGGGCCTGCGCGCGGCGCAGAAGGTGTTTGGTGAAAAGGTGCCGCAGGCGGTGGTGTTCGACACGACGTTCCATCAGACCATGCCGCCCAAAGCTTATATGTACGCCCTTCCTTATGAATATTATGAAAAATATTCGGTGCGCAAATACGGCTTTCACGGCACCAGCCACCGCTATGTCTCATACAAGGCGGCCAAAGAACTGAAGCGCAACCTGCGCGACCTGCGCATGGTGACGTGCCATCTGGGCAACGGCGCCTCATGCGCGGCCGTGTACGGCGGAAAATGCATGGATACCACCATGGGCATGACGCCCCTGAGCGGCTTGATGATGGGCACCCGCTGCGGTGACATCGACCCCAGTATCATCGCCTATCTGCAGGAAAAGACCGGCGCCTCGCCCGAAGAGATGGACTGCATTTTAAATAAAGAATCCGGCTTTAAGGGGCTTTCGGGTATTTCAAGCGATAACCGTGATGTGCTGGCCGCCGCCGCCAACGGCAACCAGCGCGCCCAGTTGGTGGCCGAGATGTTCGCCTATCAGATCAAAAAATATATTGGCTCTTACGCCGCCGCCATGAACGGGCTGGACGTGCTGGTGTTTACCGGAGGCATCGGTGAAAACGCCTATGAAGTACGTTCACGCGTGTGCAGCGGCATGAGTTATTTTGGTATCGAGATCGATGAAGAGGCCAACAAATGCCGTGGTAAAAACATCGATATTTCCGCGCCGGGCACCCGGGTGAAAACGCTGGTCATCTGTACCAATGAGGAGCTGATGATCGCCCGGGATACCAAGGCTTTGGTAGAGGGGAAAGAGCTGCCCTGAGAAAAATAAGATGTATGGCTGGAAAGCTGTCGAGGAAATCCTGTTTATAAAGTAGCCTCCGCTTCGCGGAGGCTGCTTTTTTGGCCGCTTGCCGGCTGCCGCCATAGCGGTGAGGACGAGGCCATAGGAATCAAAAGTTTTTTATTACGCAGCAATAAAAAATAAAAAATGATGATCGAACGCCCCTGACGTAAGAAAACAGAACTGCGTCAGGGGTAATTTTATGAAAAAAGAAGACGGGGCGCGAAAAACGGTTTGAAATTTTCTGCGCGGGCTTTTCTGTAAAAAATCCCAAATTTCTTTTGTGTTGCCCTTTGTCCGCTTAGGGTAGGGAACGCTCATGTGGATTTATTCATCAGGGGAGATAAAAAGAGGCTACCGCCATTTCGCGGCAGCCTCTCGTCTGTCTATATACCGTCCTTCTACATTTTTCATAATCATAACGAGTGATACAGTCAGTTTGCCGCCGGTGCGTCCTCTGCTTTTACAAGGCCGCTTTCTTCCAGCAGCTCAGACGGAATAGAGCTTAGGGCTAACTGTTCTTCTTCCGGCAAACTATTATACCATTCAAGCCATTTTAGCGTTTCTTCAGAAAGGCCGTCTGCGTCTACCATCTTATCGCCAAATCGAACTTGACTTCCTGCCCATTCCCCGTGTTCGAAAATTATCCATTTCTCATTCATAAAAATCTCTATGGTATCATCGGCCCCATATCGATATTCAAAGCCTGTCCCGAAATTAGAC
>JAUNTE010000046.1 GCA_030538855.1 Oscillospiraceae bacterium | reverse complement strand
CAGTCTCTGCCTATCATTCCCCGGCTGTGACGCAGCCATTTGACGTCTCGAAGGTTTTATTCAAAGACAACGCCCTGGAATTCACCGCGCAGTTCGCCGGTGGGGTACAGTCTGAGCTGGGAACTTATGTTGAGGTGAAAATGAACACCGCTATCGACTCGAGCAAAAATTACATGTGGGAATGCGACGGCCAGACCGGTAAAGCTTTTGTAAGCACGTTTGGCAGCGGCGACAGCGCGTATTCAACAATCAGCTTTTACGCCCCGCATTTCAGCACCTACGTCATCACTGCGGTGAACAACGAAGCGCCCGCCCCGGACGCTGCCCCTGAAGCGGCCCCCGCGCCCACCGTTTTGGCGAACACCGGCGCCGACATGAGCTTTGCTATCCTTGGCGTTGTGGGCCTGGGCGCCCTGGCGGTACTGGGCAGCGCGCTGGCGCTGAAAAAACGCGGCGCTAAGAACTGACCCGATACGGATAAACGGTTTTAAAAGATCAGGTGTATTGATTGCATGAAAAATGGAATGAAAAACAGAAACGTTATTTTCAGCAACTGGAAGAAACTTCTTCTTCCAGTTGCTTTTGGTGTATGCAGCGCGGGGCTTTTGACGCTGGCCCTTTTGCCAGTGACGGCCTCGGTAGCTGCGGCCGCAGATACCGGAGGGTACCACGCCGCCCCAAGCCCTGAGGCGCTTTTTTTACAGCCTGCTGAGACAGAGCCCGATAAAGAGATGGTGGATTTGGCCGATACCGGAGGCGCGCCGCAGGAGGGCGAGCTTTACGGAACGGTCTCGGTTTCAGGGACGGCGGTGGCCTGTAACCTGTATTACGGCGACAGCAAAGCCGAACTTCATGCGGGGGCGGGCACTTATATGGGGGCGCAGATACCCGGCCAGAACGGCGTTGTGCTGATAGGGGGCCATACCAGCACCTATTTTCGAGATCTGGAAAGCGCGCAGCTGGGGGCGGATATTACGGTACTGACCCGATACGGAGAATATCATTACAAGATCATCGATATGCAAATTGTTGAAGCAGAGCATTTTGGCGAGGCGCAGCTGGCGGAAATGCCGCCTGAGACCCTGCTTTTGTATTCCTGTTATCCCTTTGGGCAGGCGCTGCTGACGCCCTACCGTTATATGATATACGGCGAATATGTCAGCGGCCCGTCGGTGATGGCTTCAACAGAGGGAGGCACATGAAAACAGAAAAAACAGTCTCCGTTTTGATGAGCGGGCTTTTATGTCTGTGCGCGGCGGCGCTGGGGCTGATGCTGGCGCTGGAGACGACACTTTTTAAACAGGGATACCTTGCCGCGAAAATAGAGGAGACGGGCTACGCCGCCCGGGTGGCCGATACCGTGCGCGCCGCCTGTGAGGGCTATGCCACCGACGCAGGGCTGGGCGCGGCGGTTGTGGACGCGTATGTGACACAAGAGCAGGTACGCACGGACATTTTTATGAATACCGACGCCCATTACCGCGGCGGCGCGGGCAGCAGCAGGGCGTGTTTTGCAGGCCTGACAAACCAGCTTGAAGAGATCATCACAAAAGAGCAGGGCGGCGCTTTGTCAGATGAGCAGCGCATACAGTTCTCGGTTTTCCAGATCACCTGTGAGGGGGCTTATCGTGACGCGGTGAGGCCGCCTTTTGAAATGGCGCTGAACGTATTGCTGCAATATCGCGCGTACCGGCAGTGGGTATGGGCCGCTTTTCTGCTTTTGGGGGCGGCGGCATTCTATCTTTTACGAAAAGCCGTAAAAGATAAAACGGCATGCCAAAGCTGCTTATTGAAGGCGGCCTTGGGCGCGGCGCTTTCGCTGTTGATAGTGGCCGCCGTTTTGCGGTGGGCGCTGCCTTATCAGAGCTGGATGCCGAAGGAAAATATCGCTTATCCGCTTTTTTGCCGGTGGTGGGGCGGGCTGCCTGCGGCGGCCGCGCTGTACGGCGGCATCCTGCTGCTGGCTTTGGCCGCCTTTCAAATATGGGCGGTAAAGCACAAAAAACAGGGCGGGGAGACGGCTGTTATCAAAGAAGGGCCTGAAGCAGCTCCTGCCCGGCTGCCCGAAGAGACGCCCGCGCCTGCAGCGCAAAAAAAGACATGGACATACCGGCCTGAAAAGTGACGGCTTGTGATACCGCGAAGAGGGGCGGGCAAAGGCCTCTTTACAGGCTTTTGTAAAACCACCCTTTGCCGGTATCAAAACGCGATGCGTCCTGCGTATCGCATTTAAAAAATAAAAAAACCTTTCACAGCACCAAAAAGAGCGCTGCGAAAGGGGCTGAAAGTTCCCGCGGCGAACGCTGTGAAAAGCGCTTGCCGCGGGACTTTTATGTGAACAGGCGGGGTGGAGCTGAGAAAGAGCTTTGGCGTTTATTTAAAAAGCAAAGGCGGCAGATAAGCCGTATACACGTAAGTGATTTTGATAAACAAGATTTCAGCAAAGGTATGGCTGGAGAAAAAGGGCGAAGAGGAACGCTGAAGGGCAAGGCGCCGCGTGTGAGGTATGCAGCCGCCATGCCGTTGTTTATGTTTCGGCCCCGCAACAATAAAACCGGCATCACTGTTTATGAGTACCCTTGCCGGTATCAGCCTTTTGCGTGTGCGGAGAGTAAAACCTTTTGCAGCGGCTGCCGGTATCAGCCCGGTCCCTCCGGCTGCGGCAAAGCCGCCCGCTGTGCCGGTGAGCAGTTATGATAATCAGCGGCCCCGGCTTGGCCGGGACACTTTAAAAGAGTTTTTGGCTGCGGTAAAAAAGTGAAAATATAAGATAGACGGCGGAGAAGAAGTTTTATATAAAAAACAGTTGCGGAGAGGGCCGTGCCGGCAGATGTGCGCCGGGGGATATCGTCAAGACGTGAAGCGCAGGGGCTGCCTATTTATCATGGCCGCATTTACGCTTTATCTGTAGGTGAAGCGCCGCTGACACGATGCCGGTTTTATCGGGCGCTGCACAGATAAAAGGGCCGCCGTTTTGAACCGTTCCAGAATTTTATGACATGCACAAAAAGGCCTGTTGTAAGAGAAAAATCACGAGAAGAGGCGTCGTGCCAACGGCACTTCTCCTGTTTTCAGTTGGATGCGCTCATTGTTATAGAACCAGATGTATTCGTCGATCAGAAACCTCGCATGGGCAAAATCAATGGGTTTGGCCCGGTGAATACACTCCGTTTTGAGAATGGAGAAGAAACTTTCGGCCATCGCATTGTTATAACAGTTCTCCCTGCCTTGACATGATAGGCTTGAGCCAGATTGAAGCATGCTGCGGAAGTGTATTGAACCCCTTGGTCACTGTGGAGCAGCAGTTCTGCGGTGACCTTTTGTGTTCTCATGACGAACTGGATAGTTTGTGCCACAAGCTGAACGGTTTGCTCTGCGCGCATTTTGTAAGCAACGACGCTGCTGTTGTAAAGGCCGCGAATCATGGACAGATAGAGTACGCCCTGTCCGGTATGGAAGTAGGAGATGTCCATTACCCTTTTCTGATTTGGACGCAAGGCGGTGAATTGACGATCCGGCAGATGGGGGTATTTATGCAGATGCTCAACTATTTGCCGGTATTTGCGGCGACAGCGAATTCCAGACAGCAAACCATATCCTGACACTAACGCGGCTTTTGCTGCCCCCGCTGCATGTTGTGATTGCTTGAGACGTATCTGATGTTCCCTTTTCTCTGGCCATGTAAAAACCTCCGGCTGTAGTTATCTTACAACAGCAGGAGGCCCTTTTCTCATTGTCTGCTTTTGCGGGGGCGGTTCAAAACCGACGGCCCTTTTAAAATGTTTTGCGGTTTGCGGCAGCGGTTTTGGCCTGCGGCATGGATACCGGCGGAAAGGCGCCCGCTTCAGCGCCGTTATTTTTACTGCGGCTTACGGGGCCGGCCTCTGCCGCCACCTTGTAAGAAGCTCTTCAAACTCCCGGCTGCCGCGCAGAAAAGCGTATTCTTCACTTTGCTCCAGTTCTCGCAGCAAGGGGGGCAGCATCTGTGGAAAAGAGACGCCCTCCTGCGGCGCATCTTTTTTCATTGGGATATGCCGGTATAAGGGGGAATCCAGCATATTGAAAGGTTCCGACAGGGCTTTGAAAGTTTCCTCAAGTGCCAGCAGCGCCTTTGGCGCGTTTTTTTCTGCTGCCGCCGCCTCAAACAGCGCTGTCCAGCTGCTGCCCGGCCACTGGTGAAAAAGCCTGCTGCATTGAACATAAATATCCGTCAGGGCGTCTGCGTCTGAAGCGCGCTCTTCGTATATGGCGATTTTTGCCAGCCGTAAAAGGCTTTGCTGAATTTCAGCGGACAGGGTGATCAGCCGGTGCTCTAAAAGCGCGGCGGCCTCAGCGTATTGGCCCTGACGAATGAAAAGACCGGCCTGCAGCTGTTTTTTTTCCGCCGCGGTCCCTTCAGGCAGCATATCCAGCATCCGCTGTGCGTTTTCATAATCGTCCTGCGCGATATATTTTGAGGCGAGCATAGAGACCGCACTGTCCCGTAGGGGGCCGTCCTCGCTTTGTGCGGCGCGCTCATAAAAAGATAAAAGCTGTTTTTCATACCGCTGCCGGTTTTGTGGGCTGACGTCGGCCATCGCCAAAGCGCCGTCCAAAAACAGCGCCGCCGAGTGGAGAAGCGCGCCGCAGCGCGGGTAGCGGTGCATTTTTTGCTGTGCGAGCTGAAAGGCTTTTTCAATGCCTTCTTTTTCAGCGGCCGCGGCCAGTTCATTGCAAAAGACGCCGATCTCGTGTTCAGATAAGGTTTCATGAAAACATAAAAGGGTGTTGACGTCGGTATCCAGCAGCCGGGCCAGCGGGGGAAGAAGGGTGATATCGGGGCAGGTGACGCCTTTTTCCCATTTATTTACCGCAGGGGCGGATACGCCCAAGCTGGCGGCGACCTGCTCCTGCGTGAGGCCCCGTTCTTTTCGCATTTTACGGATCTGGCTGCTGAGCGGCATGGCTTTCTCTCCCCTATCTGTATAAACAGCTTCTTTTCATCACAAGTTTATCAGGGAGAACGCCCGCCTGCAATAGCGCGTTTGTTAAAAAAAGTATAAGAAAGATAACCGGGGGTTTATGATCTTAAGTATCCGTTTCAACCTGAAAAAGAGCTGCGCCGCGGCTGCCGCCTTACAGCGCCGGGGCGCGGCTTGCTTTATTGGTTTTATGTAAATTAAAAATAGAAATGCAGATCATCGCCTAAACGCTGGGTTCAATTAGTTCATTTCTCTGCTTTATCAGATATTTACACAGTGTAAGGGCTGCACAAATTATAGTAAGTATCATTGTTAAAAACAACGGATGTTGAAATTCAAACATTCCAAACAAAAAATACGCTGCTATAGATGGCAGCATGGTTGCTGTCAGATAAATACATATTGCATATTTGATAGCGAAGCTCTCGGTCAGCCCCCAAAATAATCATTCCATTTTATTTGATGTATATGAAAATTCCCTTTTTCTGATAAAAGCGAAGGTATCCAGCTGGCCCCATAGCCCAAAGGCCGCCATTTTTGCCGGGCGCGTAAAACGGGCTTTTTGAACCGGGGCGGTTTTATAATAGGCAGCCGGCAGAAAATCTTTTTTGATAAGGACGGAAAACCGGTGCGCAGGAAAGGGCCGGATGAAGGGAACGGGCTTTTAAATACCAAAGGCGCCCGGTACAGCGCCCCGGCCGCATTTCAGGCTTGTGTCAGAGGCGTTTTACAGAAGACCTGTGCGCAGAAAGACGCGGCGGGCTGCCGGGGCCAATGACAGGGCGAAGGTAAGCGGGCTTGTTAAACCCTGCAAAACCGCATCTTTCACCGTGAAAGATGCCTTCGCCGGCCCGATAACGCCAAGCAGCAAGGGAAAACGCTTTTTACATACCGGGGCTTTTTGGCCTGATGGGATACGCCAAGCTGGAAAGGCCCGGCGTTTTCACCCCAGCTGCCACAGGCTGTAAAACTGCAGGCAGCTGGCGGCGGCGCAGGCGCCCCAAAAGAAAGCGCAGCGCCGGCGGGGAAGGCCCTGCCACACCAGGGCCGAAACGGCGACCAGGCAAAAGCTGAAAAAACAGCCGGTGCGTGGCCCCGACACCCCGATGCTGGGAGAGAAAGCCACCGCCGCCCAGCTGGCCGCCCCGGCCGACAGCAAAAACCAGCAGACGGCGCTGCGGCGGCTGAAGCCGAACAGCGCGTAAAGGCTGACGAGGCACAGCGCAAAAATACCATAGCCTAAAAAAGGGGCGAGATAGCTTTTGGGGTCTCCGGCATTTGTAAGCGTTAAGTAGCCCCCCGCGTCAAAGGCCTCGGTGATCAGGGCGACGCCGGGGAAAAGGGCTTTCAGCTCATATCGGAAGACGCTGAGGGGCAGCAGAATAAGCGGCGGCAGACAGCCCAGGATACGGGCGGGCAGCGGGGCTTTTTTGATAAACAGCCCCACGCATAATAAAAGGGTGAAAAAATAGAAAAGCAGATCGCGCCCGAAGACGCATCCCGCAACCACTGAAGAGATACCGATCTCTATTTTATGAAAGAGACTGAGCATGGGGTAATCGGGGTAAAAAGAGGTGGTCTCTACAGCGGCGCGCACGGCGTTGCCGGGGCAGGTGAAGATAAAAACCAGCATCCCAATACAAAGCGCGGCCTGTACCCAGAAACAAACGGGGAGTTTTTCCTCTTTGATAAAAAAACAAACCAGCGCCCCCAGTAATAAAAACAAAAATAAAAGGGCCCCCTGCTCCATATTAGTGGCAAACAGCTGGGCCGCAAGGGCCGCCGCCCACAAAGCGGGAGGGCTGCGCCGTCCGCGCAGGGCTTTTAACAGGGGCAAAAGGGCGGTAAGCAGAAAAAAACTGGTCCATAGATAGGCGATGGAGGTGACGATCCAGCCTGCGGTGGAGAGATTTGGCCAGCTGTAAAGCCAAAAAAATATGCAGATGAGCCAGTTGGCCGAGAGGACAAAAGGGCCTTTGGCGGAGTATAAAAAAGGCTTTTTTGCGGTGGGGACGGCCGTGCCCGCGGCGCCGCAGAAATAACCCGTCAGCAGCGCCAGCCCGGTGATTACCAGCGGGTTTGCCAGCCGCCATACAAGGGGCGGCAGCGAGGAAAAGACGCAGAATAAACTCTCGATCAAAAACCGGCTTGACCAGCTGTTATAATGCCGGGCGGCCAGCCGGGCCATAGAGGGGAGATCAAACGGGCCCTGCACCGCCGCCGCGTACTGTACCTCGTCGCCGGGGACGTAGGAGAGATGTAGGTGCACCGCCAGCATACAAAAAAATAAAACCAGATAAGGTGTGAGCGGATGCTGAAAGACCTTTTTGACAGCTGTTTTCATAACGCCAGCGCCTCCGACAGATTCAGCCCCGCTTTTACCAGCATATTATGGCCGTTGCTGCGGTAGGCGAAAAACAGCTCGTACCTCTCGGGCGCGCCGGGCAGAGCGGCGGCGTCTAAAAAAGCGTAAAAGCCCGCGAAAGCATGGCTGTGGCCGCCGGGAACAAGGTTTTCAAGCTCGTCCCGCGGGGACATGACGGTGGCGGCCCGCAGATAGGCCCCGGTATGTTTGTCGCGCAGAACCAGACGGCAATCCACTGAATAGAACCGTTCGCCCGGGATGCAGGCCCAGCCCTCAAAGGTATAATAGCCGTCTTGCTGCCGGGCGGCACAGTGAGAGGCAAATTTTTCACAGGGCGTCTGGGTTTTGGGGGGGGGTTCGACCGGCCGGGCGGCCCGCAGGTCATGCCGTTCAAATAAAAAAAAGCCGACGATAAAAAAGGCGGCGGCCAGGCAGAGCGTCAGATAAGAAAAAACGCCGCCGCACCGTTCTGGCAGTGTCATGGATATTCCCCCTTTTTATTTCCCATACTAAAGGTTAACATGTAAAGTCTGTAAAAATCATGGAAGGGAGAAGCACGACATGCAAAAATGGCTGACCCAGCGCCCCTGGATGGTGTTGGCGGCGGGCGCCGTCATCCAGCTTTTTGCCGGGATACCGGCGGCTTGGGGCGTATTTCAGCAATCGGTGGAAAAAGAGTACCGTCTCAGCGGGGCCGACACCTCGCTTATTTTCGCGTTTACCATCGCGGCTTTTGGCGTGGGATGTATTTTAGGAGGGCTTTTGCAGGACAGATCCACCCCGCGCATCGCCTGTATTTTAGGGGGCGCGCTGATCGGCGCGGGGTTTGTAAGCGCGGGGCTGGTACCGGCAGAAAATGCGTTGTGGCTGTATCTTACCTTCAGTTTGTGCGTGGGCGCCGGCTGCGCTTTTTTGTATCCGGCGGTGATGAGCTGCTGCCAAAAATGGTATGCCGGCAAAAAAGGCCTTGCCACCGGCGTGGTAGGGGTGTCGGTGGGCCTTTCGGGCGCGGTGCTGACGGTTTCGGGCCGGTGGCTCATCGGTAATTTTGGCATCCGCACCTGTTTTATCGTGCTGGGGGGCGTGCTGACGGTGCTGTGCCTGCTGGGGGCCATTGTGATGGTGGACCCGCAGGAGCGGGCGGCGGCCCCGCGGCAAAAGAAAAAAGATTACACGGTACCGCAGATGCTGAAAACAAAACAGTATTGGCTGATGTTTATTGTGGTGGCGGCAGCCACCCCCGCTGTGCTGCTGTTCAGCCCCGTCATCGTGCAGTATGGACAAGAGCGCGGCCTGCCTGAAGAGATCGCCGTTTTGTCGATTGCCATCGGCTCGGTATTTTCAGCCGCCGGAAGGCTTTTGTGCCCGCTGGCCAGCGATAGATTTGGCCGCCGGGCGGTGGATATGATGTTGTTTGCGGCGCTGGCGGCCTTATCGGTGGGATTTATCTTTGTGCAGGGGTGGCTGGTCATCGCCTGTTACAGCCTGCTTACCTTTTGCTATTCGGGCGAGGCGGCGCTCATCCCCGCCATCACCACCGACCTATACGGCATGAAATACAGCGGGGTGAATTACGGCTTTTTGGCGCTGGGGATGAGCGTGGGCTCAGTGGGGTTCCCGCTTTTGCTGCGGGCCTTGAACGCGGGCGAAGGCCTGCGCCATACCGTGGCGATAGCGGCCGCCGCCGTGGGCTTTTTGGCGCTGCTGCCCCTGAAGCCCACCCAAGGCAAAAAGCTGTAGCGTGAGGGCGCGTGCAAAAGCGGCGCTGAAAGGCCTTGGACAGATCAGAAAAATGCTTTTTATAAAAACCGATGAAAACGCCCCTGCGCCTGAGGGGGGCTGTTTTAAATAGAGAAACCGCCCTTTATTTTCACAAGCGGCAGGGCGTAAAAAATACGCCGTATCTTTGCGCGCGCCCTGCGTCTTTTGCTTTGCGGGTGCGCTGATTGTGAAAGATCTGATTTCTCTATGTGGTAAAGGCCATGGCCCGTTTTTAAGGCCAAGGGCGTAAAAGAGGCAAAGAGGAAAAGGCAAAAAAAGGCCGCCGCCTGCGAAAGGGAGACGCAGGCGGCGGCCTTTTTGTTTTTAGGGTAAAAGACTGTATTCAAAATAATGCCGGACAAGGCGCGTGCCCTCGTCGGCCTCAGGCGGCAGCAAAAAACGCGCTACCGGGCAGGGCTCAGCGTCCGCCAAAGCGCCGTTTGGGCCGTCCAGCAGCAAAAGCTGGGCGTAGTCGCCGTCAATGGCGTCCACCAGGTAAAAAGCTTCTTCCAACGACATACAGATCCTCCGATACTTATGAGGTGAAGATTTTTTTCAGCGCCGCGTTCTTTTCAATAAACGTCACCAGGGGCACCCCCAGTATCAGGCAGCTTACCACCTGGCCCGCCCCCACCGTCAGCATATTGAACAGCAGCAGGCCGGCAGACGCGGCCTCAGGCGTGAAAAAGAAGGTGATCTCAGCCCCGACGACGACGGCGTTGATAAGGATAGGCGGCAGGGCCGAGGCCAAGGGCAGGCCCTTGAGGCGCACCTTTGCCAGCCTGCGGGTAGCCAGCGCGGCAACCAGGGTGGCCAGGGTGCCAAACAGCATATCGATGGGGCTGAAACTGAGAAGATTGCTTAACAGGCAGCCCAGGGTGACGCCGAAAACGGCGTCGGGCGTGAGGATAGGCAAAAGGGTCAAGGCCTCGCTCACGCGTATCTGCACCGCCCCATATGAGAGGGGCTGTAAAAGCAGGCATACCGCGACATAGATGGCCGCGATCAGCCCGCCCCGCACGATGTGCAGCACATAGCGGAAATAACGGTTGGTTTCGGGTCTCATAATGCTCCTTTTTTAAAGCGGTAGTATTTTAACTCTGCCGTACCGCCGGGCGGCAGAGCTGTACCGAAAAACCAGCGGCACAGGGCCGTCTGCGTTTTTTCGGCAGCCGAAAATGTCTTAAGCGGCTCCCTTTTACTGCCGGTGGCAGCTAAAAAATATTATAGCACAGCTGTCAAATATTACGGGTTGTACTTTTTATGATATAAATTACAAATCGTCTTGGAGAGGCGCGCTGCGGCGGCCGGTGAAAACGCCGCTGAAAATTTTTATTGTAAAGTGAAAAACAGCTTTTCCGCTTGCGCCCTGGGCCCATAAAGAGAAATAGCAGCGGGCGGTGCGCAGGGCCGGGCTTTCAAGAGCTTTCACTATGCCCCGGGCGGATAAAGAGAAATGGCGGAACCCTAGCCGAAGCGCCGGGGAATGCCTGAAAAATCAAAAGCGTCATCTTTTTTTATAAACAGCGGCGGCGCTGAAAAGACGCGTGAGCCGGTAAGGGCCGCTGCATTTTTGTTTTGCAGAGGCATATTACCTATAAAAAAGTTGGATTTTTCTGTTTTAAACGGTCCCCAGCGGCGGCGCGGCCTGTTTTGATCGCAAAGCGCCGGTTGGGCTTTGGTGAGAAGGCAAAGGGGAGGCGCGTACTGCCGCGCCGGTGAGGTGTGACACGCCCGGAAGGAGGGAGGGAGAGCAAAAAGCCCCGTTCCCCCCGGCCCGGCAATATCGGGGCGCCTGGCCTGCAGGGGATAAAAAACAGTAAGGCCGCTGAAAAGACGCCTTGAAAGGGGCGCTGCGGCCAAAGATGGCGGCGCGGACAGGCGGTAAAGAAAGCCGTGAAAACGCCGCTTTTTAAAATTGAACAAAGAAAGTGAGCGCGGTCTGTTCAACCTTCCAAAATCGTCCGCAGATGTTGCATTTTCAGACAAAAAGTGTTACTTTATAATCATAAATACACCTTATGCAGAGTTTGAGAGCAAAGGAGTAAAAGCCGGATAATGGCTTTTCTTTCCTTTGCTTTTTTTATACCTGCATATCATCGGGAGAAGGAGGGAGAAAGATGAAAAAGGTGCTGAAACGCATTGGGATCGTTTTATTATCGCTGCTGGTGCTGCTGTTGCTGGTTGTGGGCGGTTACGTCGTCTATATGCAGTCGCAGTATTACCGCATCCCCGACCATGAGGTGCTGGAGATCGAAACGCCCGCGGCGGGCCGTCTTATGATGGATACCGCATATACGGCCCTGACCTATAACGTGGGGTTTGGGGCATACGGGCCGGAATATACCTTTTTTATGGACACCGGCATCATGGCCGACGGTACCGAGACCGCGGGTTACTGGGCGCGGGCCAGAAGCAAAGAGGAGATGCTGGAGCATATCGCGGGCGCGGGCGAGACGGCGCAGGCCCAAAACACCGATTTTATTTTGTTTCAGGAAGTGGACACCAATGCCACCCGCAGCTTTTATACCGACCAAAAGGCCCTTCTGAGAAGCTATTTCCCGGGCTATGGGCAGGTGTTCGCCCTCAACTTTCACTCGGCGTATCTGTGCTACCCTTTTTATCAGCCCCACGGCAGCGTAGAGGCCGGGCTTTACACCCTTTTAAAATATGAGGCCGCGTCGGCGGAACGCCGCAGCTACCCGGTGGACAACAGCTTTGTCACCAAATTTACTGATCTTGACCGCTGCTTTTCCGTTCAGCGGCTGCCGGTGGAGGGCGGTAAAGAGCTGGTGCTCATCAACAGCCATATGTCGGCCTATGACGAAGGGGGTACGGTGCGTGCCGAGCAGCTTGCCATGCTGAACGGGGTGCTGGCCGAAGAACGTGAAAAGGGCAACTATGTTGTCGTGGGCGGAGACTTCAACCACGCGCTTTACGGCACGGCTGAAGCCTTCCCCTCGGGGCAGCAAAGGCCCGGCTGGGTGTTTGAGCTGGAGGATAAGGACCTGGCTGAAGGATTTTCGTTTGTGCAGGCTGAAAACGGGTTTGCCGTGCCCACCTGCCGCGGGTGCGACATCCCCTATGAAAAAGGGGTGGACTACACCGTGGTGGTGGACGGGTTTATCGTATCGGACAATATCACGGCCACGGCTGAGAATATCGATACCGATTTTGCCTACAGCGACCATAACCCCGTCAGGCTGACCTTTATTTTGCAATAAGAGGTGAATGGATGAGACCCTATGATCTACAGCAGCTTTTAGAGGAAAAACCGGTGATCGCCGCCATCAAAAGCGACGAGGGGCTGGAGGACTGTCTTCAGGTGGACTGCCCGGTGGTGTTTGTGCTGTACGGCACCGTCAACACCATCCCCGCCATTACTGAAAAGCTGTGCGCCGCCGGTAAGACGCCGCTGGTGCATCTTGACCTTTTGGACGGCCTTTCAGCCGCCCCCGCCGCGGTGGACTATCTGGCGCGGCACACCAGCGCGGCAGGCGTCATCTCAACCAAAAACGCCTGCATCCGCTACGCGAAAGAGCAGGGGCTGATCACGGTGCAGCGGTTTTTTCTGCTGGATTCACTGGCGCTTGAAAACGTAAAAAAAGCCGACGCGCAGAATCACGCGGATATGATAGAGATACTGCCCGGGGTGATGCCGAAAATCGTGCGGACGCTCACCTGTACCCTGCGCTGCCCCATCATCGCAGGGGGGCTCATCCGGGATAAAGAGGACGTGGTAACGGCCTT
>JAUNTE010000343.1 GCA_030538855.1 Oscillospiraceae bacterium | reverse complement strand
CCATATACCCCGATGTAGGTTGCGACGTTTGAGCGCCGCATCCGTGTGAGAGGGGCCTGCCCGATCATGACGGGCTCACCGAAAGCCCCAAGGCCGGTCACCCGGTTGTGAAGGACATCGTCACGGCCTTGGGCCAACACCTCAAAAATCAAGGTGGATTTGCCCGACCCGGACGGCCCCGCCACGCAGGTGAGGCAGTTTACCGGGATATGGACAGAGATGTTTTTGAGGTTATACACGTCCGCGTTTTCGATATGGATATATTCATTGGCCTTGCGGAAGGAAGCTTTGCCGGGGGCCGGGCGGGCCAGATAGCGCCCTGTGACCGAGGCGGGGTGGCGCCTGAGCTCTTCCGGCGTACCCACAGCCACGATCTCGCCGCCGTTTTGCCCTGAGCCCGGCCCCATATCGACGATATGATCCGCGCGGGCGATGATGTCGGCGTCGTGCTCGATCACCAGTACGGTGTTGCCCAGATCCCGCAGCCGCGCAAGAAGCGCCGCCAGCCCGGCGGTGTCTTTTGGGTGCAGCCCGGCGGTGGGCTCGTCCAAAATATAGATGACGCCCGACAATTCAGAATCCAGCGCCGCGGCAAGCCGCAGGCGCTGCAGCTCTCCGCCTGAGAGGGTAACGGTCTGCCTGTCCAGCGTGAGATATAAAAGCCCTATCTGATTTAAACGGTTCAGCTTGGTTTGAAGATCGTCCAGATAGGCCGCGGCCATTTCACGCTGCCGCCCTGAGAGCGTGCCCTCCAGCGCCTGCGCCCAGATGTAAAGCTTTTCTAACGAATAGAGCGACAGCTGCGGCAGGCGCACCCCGTTTACCGTCACGGCGCGGCTTTCACCGCAAAGGCGCTCACCCCGGCAGGCGGGGCATTCGGCCGTTTTAAAATAGGATTCCAGCTGCTTCATATCCCCGTTTTTTTCAGCCAGCCGCCGCCGAAGCATGGGCGCCACCCCTTCAAACCGGCCGGCGGCGTTTTTCGGCGGTTTGACGCCCGGAAAAGCGTTTTTCACCGCTTCACAGGCCGTGCCCTCATATAATATGGCTTTTTGCAGCGTGCTGAATCGCCCCACCGGCAGTTCTTCTGACGCAGGCAGGCCATAGTATGAAAAAGCTTTGCCAAGGATCGCTGTCTGATAGGCGGCGTACTGCTTTTCCCAGCAGCGCACGGCGCCCTCTTTTAAAGAAAGGCTTTCATCGGTGATCTTTTCCCGATCGACGGTATGAAGCCTGCCCAGCCCCTCGCAGACAGGGCAGGCGCCTTCTTTGGTATTAAAAGAAAAAAAGGTACGGGTCAGCTTGTCCATACGGCGGCCGCAGGCGCTGCAATACATGTAAACGTAAAAATCGCCGTCTCTTTTTTCTGTCTCTTCCCGGCAATCCGCCGCCGAGATCATGCTGCCGCAATGGGGGCAGGCGCGCGCACCCAGCTTTTCATACAGCATCCGCAGGTCGGTATAGGTATCGGTAAGGGTGCCCACGGTGGAGCGCGGGTTTTTGTTGGCATAAGCTTGTGAGATGACGATGGCGGGCGACGCCCCGCGCACCCGCTGTACCTTCGGCTTTTGGATGCCCTGAAAAGCCATGGCCTCAAGGTATTGGCGCTGGCACTCATTGAAAAGCACGTCGATCAGCAGCGTCGATTTACCGCAGCCCGAGACCCCGGTGAAAGCCACCAGCTTGTTTTTTGGTATTTTCAGGGAAATGTTTTTCAGGCTGCCCTCGGCGGCGCCGGTAATTTCAATATCATGCATAGCTGCCTCCCGTTGATGGGGCCGCCCCGCGGCCGCCCCGCGTTTTATCTTACTTGAACAAAACAGACGAGCGGAGAAGATGAGAAACCGGTTTTACTTGAAAAGGAGTTATATTATAATACAGGGCCGGGCAAAAGACAAGGCTGGAGGGCCGAACATTCTTTTTAGATCATGATTGCTGAAACACCCCTGCGCGTTTACCAAACCGCCTTGTGAAAAATAAGTGGGTATGATAGTATATAAAAAATAGCAAAAAACGAATAACGCTGCGGCTGAGATTTTAAGGTTTATTTTTTGCCCTGTGCGACGCGCGCTTAGAAAGCGCGCTGCTCCACAATAAAAAATAGCAAAAAACGAATAACGCTGCGGCTGAGGTTCTAATGTTTATTTTTTGCCCTGCGCGACGCGCGCTTAGAAAGCGCCCTGCTCCACAATAAAAAGTTGCAAGTCGTTTTAATCGGATAAGACGCGGAACGGTAAACCGGTATTTTTGCAAAGGAGGAAAAAATGATGAAAAGATATTTGCTTGCGGCGGTTTGCCTTTGCCTGTTGGTTGGGCTGAGCGGATGCGGCAGTGATAAAAAGAATGATATAAAAAACACAGTAGATGGCAATATAAAAACATATTATGAGATGACGGATGGAACATGGTCATGTGACGATATTTCATATGTAT
>JAUNTE010000045.1 GCA_030538855.1 Oscillospiraceae bacterium | reverse complement strand
CTGTTTATCCCTTTGCCAAATTTGCGGTGTTCACCGGCCGCCAGGGCGCCGCCGCCGGGGTGAAAAAGGCGCGCAAAAAAGGCAAGGGGCTGACCAGCCTTGAAGACCTGAAGCCCGGCGACTATGTGGTGCATCAAACACACGGTATCGGACAATATCTGGGTATTGAGCGGCTTGACCTGCAGGGCGTTGTCAAGGATTATCTGAAGCTGGCCTATGAGAAGGGCGACACCCTGTATGTACCGGTGACGCAGCTGGACATCGTCAGCCGCTATACCGCCCCCGGCGACAGCGAAAAAGTAAAGCTGGCCCGCCTTGGCAGCGCCGAGTGGGGCCGCACCCGCAGCCGTGTAAAAAAAGCGGCGGCCGAGATGGCCGAAGAGCTGATCGCCCTTTACGCCAGACGAAACGAGGCGAAAGGCTTCGCTTTTCCGCCGGACGACGATTGGCAGCGTAATTTTGAGACCCGTTTTGAATATGACGAGACCGAGGACCAGCTGACTTCTGCCGAAGAAATCAAACGCGATATGGAAAAGCCCCACCCGATGGACCGACTTTTATGCGGAGACGTGGGGGTGGGAAAAACCGAGGTGGCGCTGCGCGCGGCTTTTAAATGTATGATGGGGGGCAAGCAGTGCGCCATTTTGGTGCCCACCACCATTCTGGCCTGGCAGCACTATAATACCATCCTGCGCAGAATGGAGTCGTTTCCGGTACGGGTAGAGCTTTTATCGCGTTTTCGCAGCCCAAAACAGCAGAAAGAGACGCTGCGCAATCTGGCCGACGGCACGGCGGACATTGTGGTGGGCACCCACCGCCTATTGCAGAATGATATTCATTTTAAAGACCTGGGTCTGGTCATCATCGATGAGGAACAGCGCTTCGGCGTAAAACACAAAGAAAAACTGAAAGAGAATTTTCTGGGGGTGGATGTGCTGACCCTGTCGGCCACGCCGATCCCGCGTACCCTCAATATGGCGATGAGCGGCATCCGGGATATGAGCAGCATCGAGCAGCCGCCGGTTGAGCGTCAGCCCATCGAAACCTATGTGATGGAGTACGACCCGCAGGTGGTGAAGGGGGCCCTTTTAAAAGAGCTGGGCCGCGCGGGGCAGGTGTATTACCTGCACAATCGCATCGACAGCATTGAGGCCTGCGCCCAGCGGGTGGCGGCCATGGCACCGGCGGCGCGTGTGGCGGTAGCCCACGGCCGCATGACGGAGGAGCAGCTCTCCCGTGTGTGGCGGCAGGTGCTGGACGGCGAAGTGGATATTCTGGTATGCACCACCATCATTGAAACAGGGGTGGACGTGCGCAACTGCAATACCCTGATCATTGAAGACGCGGACCGGATGGGCCTTGCCCAGCTGTACCAGATACGCGGCCGGGTGGGCCGCAGCGGGCGCAAAGCGTATGCCTATTTTACCTTTCAGCCGGATAAAGTGCTCACCGACGTGGCCGCCAAGCGCCTTTCCGCCATCCGTGAGTTCACCAGCTTTGGATCGGGGCTTCGCATTGCGATGCGCGACCTGCAGATACGCGGGGTGGGCAGCCTTTTGGGGCAGAGCCAGCACGGGCATATGCAGGCCGTGGGATATGACCTGTACATGAAGATCTTGGGCCAGGCCGTGGCGGAGGCGAAGGGCGAGGCCGCACCGCCGGACAAGGCCGAATGTCTGATAGACGTGCGGGCGGACGCCTATCTGCCCGAAAAATATATCTCCAGCACCGAGGGGCGTATTGAGGCGTATAAACGCATTGCGGCCATCGAGTCTCAGGCCGACGCCGAAGACGTGCTGGCCGAGCTGTGCGACCGTTACGGTGAACCGTCTGCAAGCGCCCGGGGCCTTGTGGATATCTCGCTTGCCAGGGTGCAGGCCGCGGGGCTTGGTATTTATGAGATCGTCCAGCGGCAGGACGCGCTGATCTTCTATTCAGACAGGCTGAAGCTGGACGAGATAAAGCCCATGCTTCGCAGCCTGGACAGGCGCATCATGGTGAACGCCTCTGCCAAGCCCTATCTGTCGGCGCGCATCCTGCCGGGAGAAAAACCGCTCTCCGCCATGAGCCTGATTTTGGATAAAATGTGTGAGAATAGCGTGAAACCCGCCTTGAAAACTGGACAATCCCCCTTGGACCCGGTATAATTAACAACTGATGTGTCCCTATGGGAGATTTCCACGCATTTTAGGAGGAAAAAGCATGAAAAAATTTTTATCGGCACTTTTATGCCTGGTGATGGCGTCAGGCATATTTGCCGGATGCAGCAGCGATGGCGCGGCGCTTACCATCAATGGAGAAGAGGTGCCCAACGGCATTTATCTGATCTATGAGATGCAGGCCCTGTTGGAGGCGCAGAATATCGTGACGAAACAGACCAACGCCGAAATAGAAAAAGAGTTGGGCGAGGGCTCGGGCCTTACGGCAACGGCGACGGCAGAGGAGACGCTGGAGAGCGAAGTGGAGGGGAAACCCGCGAAAGAATGGATCCACGAGCGGACGGTGGCGCTCTGCCGCCGGTACATTTATCTGAAACAGCAGATGGCGGAAAACGGTCTGTCGCTGACCGAGACCCAGATGGGACGGATCGGCCAGGCGGTGGAGGATACCTGGGCGAGCTACGGCGATTCATATGAGGCGAACGGCATTTCAAAAGACAGCTATACCCAGATGATGTACGCGTCGCTGTGGAAGACGGCGGTGCAGGATGAATTTCATACCAACGGTAAACTGTATACGGATGAAACGCTTCGGCCGGAGCTGGAGTCTCTTTGGGGAAAGATCACCTATGTGGAGATCCCCTTGCTCAATGAGGAGGGAACGGCGCTTTCGGCAGAGATACAGCAGAGCCAGCGTGAACTGGCGGACACGATTTTGCAGGAGGTGAAAAACGGCGCGGCTTTGCAGGAATCGGCGCAGAAATATGTGCTGGACGCTTATCGCAACGCCGGTTACACAGAAGAAGAGCTGACAGCTGCTGAAAAATATATCAAGACAGAGTTCACCGCCATCGGTCGTGAAACCGATAATCAGGCGTTTACAGACCTGATAGAGAGCCTTGCGGTGGGCGAGACCGCCAGCATTGAGCTGGAGAGCAGCGTGGTGGTGTTTACCCGCGTTACCACCTTTGACGATGAGGAAGAATACAATTTGTTCAAAGTTATCCTGATCGAGGCGGACAACGGCGGCGAACGTTTTGAAAACTACATCGCCGAGGAAGCAGCCAAACTGCCGCTGGAGGAAAACGCCGGGGCCGTGGAAAAATACGATCCCAGCCAGTTAAAGCCGCTGGAAAAATCCTCTCAAACCGGATTGGCCGGGTAAAAGAACGCTTTTATATAAAAATGGCGCGGAAACATACTTCCGCGTCATTTTTTTTTGTTTCCTCTCATAACAATACAGCAAAAGGAGGGGAAAGACAGATGTTTGTGGTGACGATGAACAGGAAAACGCTGCGCAAGGTCGTGGTGGTAGCTGTGTGCGCAGTGATAACGGTGGCGGCGGCTTTTGCGGCGGTAGGGGTGAGCCAGGCGGTAAGCGCGGCGGCCACGCCCGCAGAAAACAGCGTGCAGAACACCGACGAAATGGTAGAGTTTTTACTGGGGTATGGCGTAGAGGCCGACGCGGGCAGCGCCGAAGTGACGAAAGTACGCATCCCCAAAAAATTTGACGATGATTTCAAAGCCTTTAACGAGGTAATCAAAACCAGCGGGATGGACCTTGAAAAATACCGCGGCAAAGAGGCGGATAAGTGGGTGCTGGAGGCCCCCAACAAAACCGTTGAAAGCGAGAAAGCCTACGCGGTGCTGCTGGTGCGCAGTGATAAAGTGATTGGGGCGTATCTGATCTTTCAGCCCTCGGGCAATGTTGAGGCGCTGAGTGCGCGGCCCGCCCTGGCGCAGGCCGAAACCGAAGACCCCGCGGCTGTCGCGGCCCCGCAGACGGATTCCTCACAGGTGGAGGCCGGGGCCGAGGCCGATTCTGTACCGGACGATGGTATCCCCAAGGTGGGCGCGCAGGGCATCATCCCCACCGAGGCCGATTATACCGAAGCGGATATGCCCACCGAATAATGCGTCAAGGCGAAGGCCCGGGCCGAACTTCAGATAATATAAAAAATAGCCGGAAACGAAAACGCTGCGGCTGAGGTTCAAAGGTTTATTTTTTGTTGTTCCACGACGCGCGCATAGCAAGGCGCGCTGCTGTACGATGATGATGATAAAAAATAGCCGCAGCGAAGCGAAGGCTATTTTTTGGCCAATCGCCCGGTTGCCGCTTTAGCGGCGAGGGCGAGGCCCTGGAGATCAAATATTTTTATTGCGCAGCAATAAAAATAGCCGCAGCGAAGCGAAGGCTATTTTTTTGGCCAATCGCCCGGTTGCCGCTTTAGCGGCGAGGGCGAGGGTCGGTGAGATTAAATGTTTTATTGTGCAGCAATAAAAAAGCAAAAGCGCAGCTGAAAACCAGCTGCGCTTTTTATAGGTATCAGGAAAGGCCAGGGCCGTAAAGGCCGGGAAATGAGCGGGCGGAAATCGCCTGTCAAAGCCTGTCAGCCGTCCGTGCGAACAGGCCTTCGGCTTGAATGATGGATAAAGTTTTGTTTTGCTTTTTGTGGATTTCAGATAGCCGTGCGTCAGGAAAGCTTCAGATCGCCCTCTTTGATCCACCCAAGGCGGCGGCACAAAAGCCCCAGCGCCCAGCAGATAACGGCGGGCAGTATAAAGCAGATGAGAGCCAGACCCGCCCAATCGAAAGCGGAAATGGCCGTCCGGACGCCCGAGGCGAGCTCGTCTGCCCAGCCGGTATAAACGCCGATCTGCCCCACAAGGCCGCAGGTGCCCATGCCGGAGGAGATGGCCGGGCCGTTCATCTGCAGGCCGAATACACAGGTGGCGATAGGCCCGGTGATGGCCGAGGTTATAATAGGCGGCAGCCAGATACGGGGGTTTTTGACGATATTGCCCATTTGCAGCATCGACGTGCCAAGCCCCTGCGACACAAGGCCGCCCCAGCGGTTTTCACGAAAGGACATCACCGCGAAGCCCACCATCTGCGCGCAGCAGCCCGCAACCGCCGCGCCGCCTGCAAGCCCTGTCAGAGAGAGGGCCGCGCAGATCGCCGCCGAGGAGATGGGCAGCGTCAGGGCGATACCGATGATTACCGAGACAACGATACCCATAAGGAAGGGCTGCAGCTCGGTAGCCCACATGATGACCACCCCCACGGCCGAGGCCGCCGCGCCGATGGCGGGCGCCCACCAGATAGAGAGGCCCACCCCTACAAAAATAGTGACGAACGGCGTGACCAAAATATCCACCTTGGTCTCTTTCGATACCAGTTTGCCCGCTTCACAGGCGAGGATGGCGACAATGAGTACGGCCAGCGGGCCACCTGCGCCGCCCAAGGTATTGGCGGCGGCGCCCACCGTGATGAGAGAGAACAGCACCAGCGGCGGCGCGCTGAGCGCAAAGCCGATGGACACGGCCATGGCGGGCCCCGCCACCGACGAGGCGTATTTGCCCAGCTCATTAAACAGCGGCAGAGAGAGCTGAGTGCCCAGCGTATTTAAAATAGTACCTATGAGCAGCGACGCGAACAAGCCCTGCGCCATGGCCCCCAGCGCGTCTACGCCGTACCGCTTGGCCGAGATCTCAACATTTTTCTTTTTGCAAAAAGAGCGGGCCGCATCCCATATCTTTTTGAAAAAGCCCTTTACCTTCACCATAAAAGCACCCCTTATTTTTTAAAACATCTGTCATGACACATGTTTAGTATTATAGCAGGGCGGTAGGATTTGTCAAGGAAAGCAGGCGATGTAAAAGGACAAGACGGCTTTTTGCCCCTTTACAGATAAGAGGCGTTGACAAAAAAGGCCCGCACCCGTTAAACTGAAAATAACGGGAGGGCGGAAAGCCGGTCAAAGAAGAAGAGACTTGTGGCGTGCCGTTTTTATGGCGGAGGCTTATATGGAAAACGGGAAGGGCCGGGGCGCATAGCACGATCATGTAAAATAGGTGAACCGATCACCGGGGCCTGCGGCGGTAAATATTTGGCGCGCACTGAGCAGGTACAGGCGTTTTATGGGGCCCGCCGCCCCCAGCGCGTTATTTTGGGGCTGTTGGCAAACCAAGCTCTGTAGAAAACAAGAGCATTTTTCGGCAGATGAGATAAAAGCCGACAGGGAATACGGGATGCCTTCCCGAGGATTTTGTGAAGTATGCTGGAGTAAAACGTCGAAGCTTTTCAAGGGTAACTTTGTTGGCAGCCCCGTTTTGATACGCTTTGAAAGCAGGGAACAGAGAGACGCCTGCTTTTCATCGCCGGAATAGAAAAACGT
Organism: Oscillospiraceae bacterium; assembly: GCA_030538855.1. GTDB lineage: Bacteria > Bacillota > Clostridia > Oscillospirales > Ruminococcaceae > JAUNTE01. The sequence continues at coordinate 6,506 of JAUNTE010000045.1, read as the reverse complement.
GATAAAAAGCGTGAGAACAGCGCAGACAGCCGCGTGGTCATCGTACCGGGCTTTTAAAAAGACGCGAAAACGGGAGGAAAAGGCCCGGCAGACGGGGGAGGGAAAGAAACGGAACAGAATCTCTTGATCGGCAACGCCATCTCGCTGGCGGCGGCGGGCTTTATGGCCTCCAGCTGCCTTGTGAAGAACAGCCGCGCCATCTTTATCTGTCAGTTTTTAGAATGCGTGCTGCTTGCGGTATCGTCGGTGTTTTTCGGCTCGTTGGCGGGCACGGCGGTGCTGGCAGTCAGCGCGCTGCGTAATCTGCTGGTGGCTGCGGGCCGGTATCCCAAAAAGCTGATGTATCTGTTTGTGCTGGCGACGGCGGTGCTGGGGATATGGGTCAACACCAAAGGGCTGATCGGCCTTTTGCCGGTTGCGGCAACGGTGGAATATACCGTGTGCTGTTATTATATCAAGGGCCTGAAGGCGACGCGCTACAGCATTTTTATCAATGTTGCCATTTGGGTGATCTATTCGTTCTGTATTTTTGATTTTTCCACCGCGCTTACCGATTCAGCCGTGCTGCTGGTGGACGCCGCCGCCATCGTCAAGCTTTACCGGCGCGAAAAAAGAGAAAAAGCGCCGGAGGGAACGGGGCCTTTACCGCAGTGAGACAATTGCCGGGAAAAGCGGCGGTATGTTTTGAAAAGCGGATCCGCTGACCGGCTGGGGCGGGCCATGACCAAGAGCGATGAAAACAGCCCGTCGCATAGCAGACGAAGGCCGCCCTGCGGCATGGACGCTGGGATGCCGTCATGAGGGAGAAAATTAGAAAAAGGCGGCGCAATGCCTGCCGGTGCGGAGGGAAGGACATGGGGCCAGCGATTTTCATCAGACGGCTGGAACAAGAAGAAACGGCAAAAGCACGGGATTTTGTGTGGAAGGTTTTTAAAGAATATGAAGCCCCTGATTACACTGAAGAAGGCATGGAGGAATTTTATAAAAGCATCCACGATGAATCCTTTTTATCACAGCTTTGCCTGTATGGTGCGTTCACCCAAAAACAGCTGGTGGGGGTCATCGCCACAAGAAGCGGGGGAACGCATATCGCTTTATTTTTTGTAGACGGAAAATACCATAGGCAGGGTATTGGAAAACAGTTGTTTCAAACGGTGCGGGCAGGACGTCCCCTTGATAAAATGACGGTGAATGCATCTCCGTATGCCGTCCCGGTATATCATAAACTTGGTTTTCATGAGGTGGATACAGAGCAGACGGTAAATGGCTTGCGGTTTACACCGATGATATTGGAATAGTGAAACGATTTTACGTGCGTCAAATTTGTCGGGACATATTTGGCTTTTGAAAAAGTACCTGAGTGAGGCCTGAAAAGCCTGTACCGGCGTTTTCGACGCAAAAATTACAAATCTTTTATTTTTAAACAGGCCCTAAGTGGTTTTTATGATCTATCAATGTAAAATGCACTCGCTGTTTTAGCGAGTGCATTTTCATGTCCGTCATCTTGTGATATCATCTGCCGCGGTAGAAAATGAAACCGTAATCGTCTGTACTGATTGGGAACATCTATCAATAATATACCCACTGTAATAATTATATACGGCAAAGGAAGAACAGATGACCGGCGCTTGAGCGGCCGGAGAGGGAAGGCTGTGTTGATTGTGTTGGGATAGGACCGGCGTCAAACACGTTAACAAAACCGTATAGGCCGATACCGCATTTTTTGAGATACATAAAATCGGCGCTGCATGGCCTTTTCGGGGTGCAGCGCCGGTTTGCTGCCGGCTGTGTTTTGCAGGCGCTTTTATCTACCGGCAGTATTTATGGGGGCCTCTATTTAGAAAGAGGCCCCCGATAAAGGACAGAAAAATATTTATTTTTCAAACAGAAAACCCAGCCCGCGCAGGGCGGCGGCGGCCCGCTGATAGGCGCTTTCATCCGGGCAGTAGAGGGTGTGCAGATGTACGCCGTCCGTCAGGGCCGAGAGGGGCCGTGCGTCATGCCCGGCGACACGGGCTATGAACTGATCGACGTCGTAGCGCGAATGCAGCTGAAGCTGCCCGGTGAGCTGGCCGTAAACCGGGTGCTCTACCACAACGTCCAGCACGTCGCAGCCGTTATCCACAATGGCGTACAGTTCCGCCGCCATGTCTTTGGCGTCGTGCAGGCAGGCTACCTGCCGCAAAAGGCCGGGCCTTTCACGCATATGCAGATACCCGCGGGGCGTTGAGGTGATGGCCTCGCCCCCGGCGCGCAAAAGCGCGATGTCCCCGACGATCAGCTGGCGGCTGACGCCCAGCTGCGCCGCCAGTGAAGAGGCGCTGACGGGGGCTTCCTGTTCATATAAAATAGCCAGAATTTTTTCACGGCGGTTTGAAGCGGTCATGTGATCCCTCTTTTTCATGATAGGAGACGATACGATCTTAAAGATCCTGCAAAGGCGGGGTGCGCCCGCCTGCCTTTCAGGTAAAATACGCCCGGCCCTGAAGGCCGGAGGATTTGACATCATTACAGGCCGGGGACAAAAGCCCCGGATGGATAAGACAGTTTACGAAACAGCCCTCGCCGCAGGCCGGAATAAGCCCACGTCTGCGGCCCAGCCTTCTACATCAGGCCGGGCACCCCGGTTTTCAATGAAAAAGGCGGGATTACAGCTCAGGCCCTAAGGTGAAATCCTCAGGCAGCAAAAGGTCAAGCTGGGGGTCTTGCTCATTCATGACGCGGCGGCTCTGCGCCAAAATCGCTTCTTCGATCTTATTGCGCACCAGCCGCCCGTTCCCTGCCTCGCGGGCGCGGGTCTGCTGTATCATATCAAACCAATGCTCAAGAGGCTCAAAACAGGTTTCGTCCAGCCGGTAGCCTTTTCCTTTACAGGTGAGCTTGGCGATCTCAAGCAGTTCTTTGCCGGTATAGTCGGGAAATTCAATGATATTGGGAAAACGGGAGCGCAGGCCGGAGTTGGCGGTGAGGAATTGTTCCATTTCGGCGGTATAGCCCGCTAAAATCACCAAAAGATCATCCCGGTTGTCCTCCATCCCCTTTACCAAAGTATCGATGGCCTCCAGCCCGAAGGAATCGTCTTTTCCGCGATAGAGGGAATAGGCCTCATCGATAAACAAAACGCCCCCCAGCGCCGACTGGATGACCGCATTGGTCATGGGCGCCGTGTGGCCCACATATTTGCCGACCAGATCGGCCCGCGTCACCTCTACCAGCTGCCCGCCCGACAGCGCGCCCGCGGCCTTCAGATATTGGCTGACAAGCCGCGCGATGGTGGTTTTGCCGGTGCCTGGGTTTCCGGTAAAGATCATATGCATGGCGGGGCTGCTGGTTTTCATCCCCTTTGCTTTTCGCATAGCCTGCACCCGGCAGTTCTGTTCCAGGCTGCGCACATAATCCTTTACCTTGCCCAGCCCTATCAGGGCGTCCAATTCAGCCTCGGCCGCCGTCAGATCGGCCGTCTGGCCGCCGGGCAAAAGGGCCGCCAGCGGCGCGGCACCGGCCCCAAAGTCCGCCGTCAGGCCGTCGCCTGAGACGGCGACTTTCACCGTGAGAGGCTGGTATTCATCATTTTGCAGCCGGTACTCGCTGAAGGCCTTATAGCATTCTTCGATAAAGCGCCGCATAGAGGGTACGCCCTCGTCGGCCACGAATTTTGAGACGATGAGAGGAATAACGCGGTTGGTGGGCTCCAGCGTCAGCTTGAGATGGGAGGCGGTTTTTTCAGCCAGCTCGTCCCACAGACGTTTGGCAATTTCGCCCAGCGCCTCCTCGCTGAGGGGCGCGGTCTCGCAAACGTCCCCCACATGGGTGAGAAAACCGCTGCCAAAGGCCGCGGCCACCTTTTCGGGGCCGCCCTCTGAGATAAAGACCAGATATTGGCCCTGTGCATCGATAGACCCCACGGCTTTGGGGGTGAGGGCGGTGCCGGTCTCGACCAAAATGCCCTTCTGCGCCACATAGCGTTTATCAAGACGCACCCGGCCGGCGGCGCACAGCTCGGCCAATTTGGGCAGAATAGAGGGGTGGCAGGCGCTGTAATGATCGAACACCACCACCGGCGCGCCCGAGCCCAAGGTAGCGAAAAGATCCTGCTGAAACAATTTGACAGAGGCCTGATCGGCATAAAGGGCGAGGTCGATCACCGCGGGCTCGCCCTTTAAAAGGCCTTTTTCAGCCAGCCCTGCAGTGACAAGCCGCAAAGCGGAATGGCGGCCCGTGCCCTTTTTGCCGCAGATCAGGATCACATTTTTTACCGGGTCCTTCCCGCCTGAAATGTAGGGGCGTTTCATGGCGACTGTGAGCTTTTGCAGAAAATCGTCCTGCCCGATCACCACGCTGGAGAGCCGCCCGGCAAGGCCGCTGAAAGCGGCAAGGGGGTCGGCTGGGGCCTCGGCGGGTTTGGTGGTGAGCGCGGCCTTAGCGGCCGGCGCGGCCGGCAGGCCTGCCGCAGCCCGTTCCTCTTCGTTTAAAAGGCCGTCCTGTTCCAGCTGCCGGGTCATCTCGGCAATATCGGCCTGCACGTTTTTATCCAGTTCAGCCAGCTGCGCCGATTGACGCTGTACCAGTTCGGCCAGGCTGGCCAGCTCGTCCTTCTGCGGTGAAGAGGCAGGTTCTGTACCGCCTTTTTTTGAGGGCAGGCCGCCCAGCTTGCCGCTGTAAAAAATAGAATCCATCAAATCGCTGATATCGTTATTCATGTCGGCACCGTCCTTTTATTCTCTTTGGTTATTGTACCATGTTTTGCGGGCCGGTAAAAGCCCGAAGTTGTTTAATCCCCGCCTGCCAGTTAAAACGCGGGCGGTTTTGACGGGGCGGGTCGGCATGTTTTGTATAGCGTGGGCGAAAATGTGCATCCGGCGGATAAAGCGCGCCCGAAAACCATGCTTCAGCAGGGGGCAGCTTGAAGATCATGCTTGTGGAAGACCTGGAGGGACCTGCTTTTTGATAAGATAAAAAGAGTGCCGGCAGGGACTAAATCGATGTTTAGCGGTACGGTTCTATTTTGCTTGACTGCTGTAGAGCGGCAGGGCGCCCCGCAAGGGTTGCCGTCCGGCTTTGCGTCATTTGGCCGTGTGTCCCCTTTGTAAAAATGACGGGAGTTATGGGGTGTCATAAAAAATATCTGTAAACGAAAAACGCTGTGGCTGAGGTTGTAAGGTTTGTTTTTTGCCCATTCGTCTAGCTGTCGCTTCAGCGGCGAGGGCGGGGCCATGAGGCCATCAAGATCAAATGTTTTTGGCAAAGGGCGCAGGGGCGGGACGGCCTGAAATCAAACAAGGCCGCGCCGGAATTTCGACGATAAAAGACAGCGCCCTCTGCTATAGTTTTAAACAAGAATAAGAAGTTTCCAGCCGTTCTTATTCGATATCGTCAACACAACGCAGTTTGAAAGGAGTATCGATCTATGAAAAAAATCTATAAACGCATCTTTGTTCTCTGTCTCACACTTGTTATGGCTTTCACTGCATCAGGCGCCGCTTTCGCTTTAGACAACGCCGTTTTAGACCTTCCGCAATGCGGGGTGGGTGAAAAGATACTCGTCCCGGTTGGAGACGCGGAGTATATTCTGGACAGTCACGGCAACCAGATACCCATTTCGGCGCTGCCGTCTTTTGAGACCCGGGAAGAGGCGGACGCTTATATGGAAGAAGTGCTTGCCCAGCTGAACGCGCCCCGTCCGGCGCTGCCGGCGGTGATCGATTTTCGCTCACGCATGAGCCACGGGGACAGCGTGGTAGATCAGGAAAACGCCGGTTTTGGAACCATTGCGCTGCATATCACCTATACTACCTCAGGCGATAATTATACGGGCAAGGTGACCAGCTGCGGGGCCTATACCGGTTTTTCAGGTTTTACGCTGGGTTTTGGCTGGGATGAACGCACCTGTTATGCACAGATCCTTTCCTCAGGTAAAGACGTTTACGGCTACGCCGCGGGAGAGCTTACTTACAACCTGCTGATAGACGGGTTTATTGAACTGGGGCGCGAGGCCATTACCCTTTCAGGCACTGCATACGCAGCGCGTTAAGGAGGCGGTTTGAAATGTTGTTTCAAATATTGAATTTGATTTTAAATCTTGCGTTTTTGGCGCTTTTGGCCGTATTTATGGTTTATGCCATCCGGGCGATGGCGGTTTATATTGAAAAAAACACAGCAGGGGCTACAGGCAAAGGGCCAGGCCAGAACGAAGACGGCCATAAGCCCTGAAAAGCCCAATAAAAAACGCGCAGCCTGCCGCAATGATGGCTGGACGGCGGTTTACGCAAAAGAGAAAACGCATATCACAAAAGGCGCCGCCAAAACCGGCGCCTTTTGTTGTGTGAAGAAGCACACGCCTGGGGCATCAAGTAAAAAAGCTGCCTGCATAGGGGCCCTTCATAAAAACGCGGCCGTTATCGGCGGAGAAGACGCAAAAGGCGGTTTGTGAAAAACAGGCCCTGCGGGGGCTTTTGGCCATGCGCCCGGTTGTCGTTATAACTACGGGGGCAAGGCCGTTGAGATTC
>JAUNTE010000342.1 GCA_030538855.1 Oscillospiraceae bacterium | reverse complement strand
AGGGTGCCAAAAAGGCTTACCCAGGGCTTTTTGGGGTATACTTTTGCCGTAGAGAAAAGGGAAAAAGAGAAAGAGAAAAGAACCTGAGAGCTATAAAAAGTTTTATCCATACAAAAAGCAAAAGGCGCGCCAGGCGGTTTTAAGCAAATGGGCGGCGCAGAGCTGCCCACAGGCGGTAGAAGGCGGCGTTTTTAATCAAATAAGAAAGAAGAATGCTTTATGAAAGCTGAGATCATCGCGGTAGGGACTGAGCTGCTGCTGGGCGACATTTTAAATACCAACGCACAGTTTTTATCACAAGAGCTGGCGGAACTGGGGTTTTCTGTTTTTTATCAAACGGTGGTAGGCGATAACGCCGCCCGGCTTGAAGAGACGGTGCGCGCGGCGGCAGCCCGCAGCGATCTTTTGATTTTCAGCGGTGGCCTTGGGCCTACCGGGGACGATTTGACAAAAGAGACTGTGGCCCGGGCTTTTGACGACCCGCTGCGCTTTGACGAGGACGAGATGAAAAAAATCGAGGCGTTTTTTGCCTCTATCGGTCGTCCGATGACTGAAAACAACCGTAAGCAGGCGATGGTACCGGTGCACGGGGGAAAATTTCAAAACCCTAACGGCACCGCCCCGGGCGTATATTTTGAAAAAGACGGAAAAACCGCCGTTTTGCTGCCCGGCCCCCCGCGTGAACTGCGGCCTATGTTTGAAAACGAGGTAAAGCCTTTTTTATGCCGTTTTCAAAACGCTGTCATCAAAAGCCTGACCCTGCGTATCACCGGGGTGGGAGAAAGCAATTTAGAGCCGATGGTAGCCCGCTTTTTAGACGAGGCAAACCCCAGCGCGGCGCTGTATGCCAAAGACGGCGAGGTACACCTGCGGGTGACTGCCCGTGCCCAGGGTGAAGAAGAGGCCCTGCGGCTTTGCAGTGAAAAAGCGCGTGAGATCGAAGCGGCGCTGCCGGGCCTTGTATACGGATACGATGATGAAACGCTGGAAGAGGTGGTCGTCCATCTGTTAAAGGGACAAGGGAAAACCCTTGCCACGGCTGAAAGCTGTACGGGTGGGCTTATTTCGCAGCGCATTACCTCTGTCGCCGGCGCATCAGAGGTGTTTGGATTTGGCGTTTGCAGCTATGCAAACGAGATCAAACATCGGGTACTGGGCGTTACAGAAGAAGCTTTGCAGAAATACGGCGCGGTTTCGCCGCAAACGGCGGCACAGATGGCCGAGGGCGCGGCGCGTCTTGCGGAGGCCGATTATGCCGTGAGCGTGACGGGGATTGCCGGGCCGGGCGGCGGCACGGCGGAGAAACCCGTCGGGCTTGTCTGGATGGGGCTGTACAGCCCTCAGGGGATACAGACCATAGAGCTGCGGCTTGGCGACGTAGGGCGTGAACAGGTGCGCTGGCGTACCAGCCAAAAAGCGCTGAATGCCGTGCGGCGGCTATGCCTTGGGTTACCGGTGGAGGAAAACCTGTAATATAAAAGAACCTGTAGGGGAAGGAGTGTAAAAAAATGACGTGTCCCTATTGCGGAGAAGAACTGATAAAAGGCGAGGTGCAGAGCGGGCAGGGCGGCATGATCTACTGGCAGCCTGAGCCGGAGACAGAGGGATTCAATAAAATGCGTTATACACGCCGGGGCGTCAAAACACATGGCGGTATCGTGTTGAGCGGCGGACAGTACAACGGGTCAGCTCCGCTTGTTGGTTATTGCTGCCCTGTGTGTAAAAAGATCATAGTAGAATACGATGAAAAATAATTGTTGACGATGGCCCCAGCCGCTTTGAAAACAGCGGTTTGTGCCGTTTGGCGGCTGGATAAAGCCTGACGGCGGTAAAACGGGTTTTGTGGGTTTGCTGCCGGATATTTTTACGCGGCGCGTTTTTTAAACGGCGGCCTTTTTTATCATCTTATATAGAAGGTGCGCGGCCGTCTGCTGGCTGATAAACCAGAGAATAAATGGATACGGATAAAAAGCGCATAGGGCCGATTACGTCTGATCGGCCCTATGCGCTTTTTGTGTTACGATTTTTTTATTGTTATAAGAACCGCCGGTGTGCAAATATGGCCTGCCGGCGTTGACAGAGCCGTAAAATTTTTAGACGCTGAAAAAATGCAGGCCGCATGACTGTCGGCCAAAAATCAACAAGAAATGTATAAAAATCTTTACATGATACACAAAGTATTAAAAAATAGGTTTAAAAAAGAGACACCAAGGCGTTTTAATTTTTTAAGTACGCTTCTTATGGCTGCCGGCAAAAAGTTTTGAAAAGAGGGGCGCAGCAAAGCGATGCCTTAAATAAACTTTAGTGAAAAAATTTAAAACCTCCCTGTAAAAAAACGGATGTAAAGAAAGTATAAAAAACAAATGGGGCGATGCGGTGGGACAGAAACTATGAGGGGATATAGAAAATAAGCAAGAAAAAATGAGATTATTTTCTATGTTGTAAA
>JAUNTE010000341.1 GCA_030538855.1 Oscillospiraceae bacterium | reverse complement strand
ACCCTCGGCACGCGGTTTTGGAGACCGCTGCTCTACCAACTGAGCTATACCCCTAAGGTACCTCTCTCAAAGCAGCGAACTCTCGCCATCTCAATTGAGAGTGCTTATCTATAATATCGAATAACCGGCTAAAAGTCAACCCCTAATTTTATATTTTCTGAGCGGATACCACCCAAAACGTCAGCTTCCCGTCGCTTTGTACGGTACCCCTTTTTATAAATATCTTTTTATACAGCCAATGTCTTATGCGGCGCGGCGCCTTTTTGCGCTGCCGTTATATCCCCGCCACCGGTTCGCCCGTCTTCTCAGTCTCGGCAAACCCGCCTGCTTTCAGCAGTTTAAAGGTGGCCCCATTAACAGCCAGCTGTTCCTCCTCAGGTAAAGTATTATACCGGTCCAGCCATTTTCATGTTTCTTCTGTGAGGCCCCCCATCTGCCATTTTTCTCCGAACCGTACTGGATTTTCCTTACCCCTTCCTCAAAAGCCCTTTATTTCTCATCCATAAAATTTCCATGCTGCCGTCAGGCCTATGCCATACATAAAAACCATTCCAAAACAAGGCCGTACCCTTTCCGGCGGCGTCTCGGCGCTGTCCACCCCCGGCGCGCTCATGCCGCCTGGCATCCCGCCCCGTCCATTGACGTTGCTCTTATTTCCGACGTTATAGAAAAGGCCGCCCTTTCCCTCACCTTAAACTTTATCCAATAATATCTCTTTTGTGCCTTGCGCGGCGCCTTCGGCCCGGCTTGTTTCAACCGCTCCCCGGTTAAAGCAGCGCCCGGCCCCGTCGTTTTGTATAGGGCGGTCATATCTGTGCCTGCTTCAGGGCTTCCTTTCCGGCGACACGCGGCAAAAGCAAGAAGCGTTGCCCCCCGCCAACAAGGGCCATCTTTCCCAGCGGGCAGGGCCTTCTCTATCCCGAAGAGAGTACCCGTACCAGCAGAAACTTCTTCAAACTCTCCATATCTCTTTTATGAAGCGCTTTCGCTTCTTTCAGGGTGAAGCCGTCATCAAAGCAGCGGCCGGTCACGGCCCGGCCCGTCTCATGCCGGGGCTTTTATTTTGGATGTTTGGATGCTTCCGCATCCGTACCATAAAGATTCCTCTCCATATCCGCCCGCCGCTGTCTGGCGCGCCAGGCACAAGGGGTATCGGCATAGAGAAAGCGGCGCTTTTGAAAGATCCTGTTCTCTCAAAAACGCCGCCATATTCTTCTGTATTTTTTCGCCGCCTGCAAAACGGCGGCCAACCAAGCGGCCCGTGTCCGCTCACCCTCAGTCTAAAAAGTCCCGCAGTTTTTTTGAGCGGCTGGGATGCCGCAGCTTGCGCAGCGCCTTGGCTTCGATCTGCCGGATGCGCTCTCTCGTCACCTGAAACTCTTTACCCACTTCCTCCAAGGTGCGGGGACGGCCGTCCTCCAGGCCAAAACGCAGCCGCAGCACCTTTTCCTCACGCGGGGTAAGGCTTTGCAGCACACTGGCCAGCTGCTCTTTTAAAAGCGTATGGCTCGCGGCTTCAGCGGGCACCGGCGCGTCCTCGTCCGGGATAAAATCGCCCAGATGGCTGTCTTCTTCCTCACCGATCGGCGTCTCCAGGCTCACCGGCTCCTGCGCCACCCGCATGATCTCCCGCACTTTATCCACCGGCATATCCAGCTCCAAGGCAATCTCATCGGCGGTGGGCTCATGCCCGTTGCGGTGCAAAAGCTGGCTCGATACCTTTTTCACCTTGTTGATGGTCTCTACCATATGCACCGGGATGCGGATGGTCCGCGCCTGGTCGGCAATGGCACGGGTGATGGCCTGCCGTATCCACCATGTCGCGTAGGTTGAGAATTTAAAGCCCTTGGTGTGGTCAAACTTTTCCACCGCCTTGATCAGGCCCAGATTGCCCTCCTGGATCAGATCCAGGAACTGCATACCGCGGCCCACATAGCGCTTGGCAATGGAAACCACCAGTCGCAGGTTGGCCTCGCTCAGGCGCTTGCGGGCGGCAACGCCCTTTTTGATGGCCTTCAGGCAGGCGGCCTTTTCTTCCTCCGAAAGTGCGTCGGGGTCGGCATCATACTTTTCCTTGGCCTCGCTGCCCGCCTTGATGGTAAGGGCCAGGTTCACTTCCTCCTCGGGGGTCAGCAGCGGCACGCGGCCGATCTCCTTCAGATAAACCTTCACGGGGTCATCAATGGCCACACCCTCCGCCGAGAGAGCGCTTTCAAACTGGTCGGCGTTGCTTTCGGTCAGGGTAAAGCCCTCGTCGTCGGCTTCCTCCATCACTTCCACATTTTCACGCTCCAGCAGGGCATACAGCTGATCCACCTTTTCCACATCGAAATTGCTTTCTTCCATGGCGTCATACAGCTCTTTGGTGGTCACCTTTCCGGTGTGCTTTCCCTTTTCCAGCAGTTCCTTCAATCCCATTTTTTTCTCTGCCATAATTGCGTTCTCCTTATTCTTTGTAT
>JAUNTE010000340.1 GCA_030538855.1 Oscillospiraceae bacterium | reverse complement strand
CTTCAGAGGCCTTGGAGATGTTTTTCACCGAGTCGGTCACTTTTTCGACACTGTTCAGAACAAAAGCCAGCGCATTTGCGGTTTCACCGGCGATTTTCGTACCGTTTTGTGTAGCGTTCAAAGAATTTTCGATCAAGGCCGAGGTGTTTTTAGAAGCTTCCTGGCTTTTGGTGGCCAGGTTTCGCACTTCATCCGCGACAACGGCAAAGCCTTTGCCTGCTTCTCCTGCCCGCGCGGCCTCTACTGCCGCGTTCAGGGCCAAAATATTTGTCTGGAAAGCGATGTCCTCTATTGTTTTGATGATTTTTTCAATTTCACCAGAGGCGGCGTTGATCTCGTTCATCGCGCCAAGCAGCTCCTGCATCCGGCGGTTACTGTCCATGGCCTCTCTGCCTACCACATCGGCCTGCTCGTTGGCATGAACGGCCTGCTGGGCATTTGCTTTGACATGATCGGACAGTTCGCTGATGGCGGAGGCCAGTTCTTCAATAGAAGCGGCCTGCTGGGCGGCGCCCTGGCTGAGGGCCTGCGCCCCGTCTGAAACCTGCCCGGCCCCGCTTGAAACCTCCTGCGCGCTTTGGTCGATCTGCCCTAAAGTGTTGCTCAGAGAGGTGGAGATATGCTGCAAGGCGGTTTTGATACGGGAAAATTCACCGGTATATTCATAAGTTAAGCTGAAATTCAGATTGCCGTTGGCGATTTCTTCTAAAACGTTCGAAATTTCCTCGATATAACCGATATAATCCCGCAGGCGGTCGGCTGTTTTATTGAAATTCGCGGCCAATTGGCCCAGTTCGTCTGTAGAGTGATAATCTATTTTTTCATTCAACGCGCCCTCTGCGATATGGCGTGCGGCGGTGTCGATTTTATAAACAGGGCGGATGATCATAAAACGCATTAAAAAGATGATGAGCAAAAGCAGAACAGCGACGGAAACGACCGCGATCACCAGAATCATCGATATCAGCGCGTTGAGATCGGCCATAACCTCTTGACGGGGTTCATAGGCAATGGCTACCCATTGGCTGTCGGGCACGTTTTCAAAATCCAAATACGTTTCTTCACTATTGGCCGCGGCATAAGTTTGCAGGCCGGTTTCACCGGAAGAAAGCGTTTTCAATACAAAAGCATATAAGGGGTCTGACTGTTCGTCTAAAGCGGCCCCAACCAAGGCGGGATCTTTGTGGCCGATGACGGTGTTCGTTTGTCTGTCAACCAAAAACACCCCGCCGGTTTTGCCAAGCTGTATCTCAGATACGATTTGAGAAATCGCGTTTAAATAGATGTCTGCCGCCGCGACGCCGCGGACCGCGCCGTTTTTGGCCTTCAGCACCCCAGAGGCCCCTACCACATAGCTTTTACTGTCTTCATCAAAATAAACAGATCCTAAAATAAAAGCCTCGCTTTTTAAACCGTCCTGATACCACGGCTTTTCAAATACATTGTAACTTGCGTCAGGAATAAAAGAGGCGTGCTTTAAATCGCCCTGCGTAGTGGCAATATAAATACCTGCGGGATAAGCGTCGTGACGGTTGGCGGTGTGCTTGATATAATCCAGCTCGGCATTTTCATCCATAGAAAAATATTCAAGAGCGTCACGCTGCGTTTCAAGAGAGGCGAGTACGTCGTTCATCCACGCAGAGACACTATTTGTCACGCTTTGTGTACTGAGGCGCAGGTTTTCTTCACTTTTTGAAAATACGATATTGGAAGTGATTGCGAAAATAATAGAGATGATCGCGGCCATCACAACAATGATCACCGGCATTACAATACTTAAAAGCTTTGCGTTCAACCCCAGTTTTTTTGATCGTGCAGATTTGTTTTTTTGTTTCATCATCATTTACCGCCTCGCTTTTTTGTCTGAATTTATTATACGTTTATGCGATAAAAAAGACAAGACAGCCGGATATAAAATATGGAAAGCAAAGACGTTTATAAAAGTTGTTTTTGAAAGAGGTTTGGCTGAGGATAAAGCTTTGGGCCCGTCGTCTGCCGGACAGCTGGACTTTCATCACATGTGATGAAAAGGGCCGCCGCCCCTCTGATACCGGCATGTTTTTTGATAAAGCGCGTCATCAAATGACAGATATGCCGCCCTTTGGCGTATTTTTGGTTTTTAGATGTTTTATAGCGGGGCGGCTGTGCGCGGTAAAAGGCCGTGAAGAAAACAGTCAAACAGATACCGGGGCGGTGCTGACAGCATAAAAGAAGACCTGCGGACGATCAGTGTCCGCAGGTCAGATAAACGGGTGTTGTATAAATATATAACCATACCGGAAGGGGGAAAGACCATGGCCGCCTTCAAACTGTATCCTCTTGCCGGGGGGCCAGGATGTGCAGCGCGCCGGGCAGAAGCCCGATCTCGGCATGTGTTTTTTCGCCGCCAAATTCTCCGTCCAGTGTCCAGGCTACCGGCTCACGGCTGGATACGTCTATATGCCGCGCGCGCAGAACGGTGAG
>JAUNTE010000339.1 GCA_030538855.1 Oscillospiraceae bacterium | reverse complement strand
CCTTTACCGTAACAGAAAATATTTTGCCGCAATATGTGACGACGAATTGTTTATAAAACCAACACAGGAAGGGAAAGCGCTTTTAAAGCTTCTGCATATGTGCCGCCCTATACGGGCACGCCCGATAGGGTTGGTATGAGCGCTGAATGACCGGATCTGTTTTGTACGGGGTTGGCCGAAAGAATCTGCGCGAATGCTGCCTGATGCGAAAAAGGCTTAGTGACATTATAAATGAAACAGATGAGAGACGCCGCTTATGGAAATTATAAGAAAGAGCAGGAGTTTATCCATTTAAAAAAGCATGTAAACCATATTGGCTTTACATGCTTTTGCTTGAACAAAGACGGTTACCATTTATTAAAAACTTTTTCAGCGAACCCCAAAAAATGATCCGGCTTTAAAACTGTGCCGTCATCTAAAACAGCGTAACCGCTGAAATACCCGAATACCTGATGCTGCAGGCTTCTCAACACCAAGGCATTGGTATCGGCAAAACGATCTAAAACGGGATGAAACTGCATTTCAAATCTTCCGTCGCTGCTGGAGAAGAGCCAATCGCTCAAATAATCATCCTTACCATCTTTTTGAGGGATATGAAAGAAAACTTGATCTAATTTGTGGGCTTTTCCTTGATAAAACAACATGTTTTCAGTGGCGGCGCGGGTATCGCCAAAGCCGCAGCCAATGTTGAAGCCAAAAGGCGCGCCATTTAAAAGGCCGCTTGCCGAGCCCCAGTACCAAGTGTTTTTATAAGTCCACACGCCGCGGCCCCAATCCAACACGCCAAAAGTTTTTGGCTGAGAAAAAGTATAAGTTTCGCTGCCAAGCGTTATAGAGCCATCAGCGGGAAGACAATTGATTTTTTGGTTATAATAAAAAGCGTTTTCTTTTTTTAAAAACGGCGTGGCGATCACCATACTTTCAGATGGTTCAGGCCCTAAAGTTAAAGAAACGTCCAAAGTCTTTTCATCCCAGAAATGCCCCATATGGCAAGAAATACGCCGGGTTTCACCGTTATTGAAAAAAGAAAATTCGGCATTTTTACTTTTTGCGGTAACATCGCCTTTTTTAGAGGTTGCAGGAAGCTGCGTTTTGCCTAAAGGAAAAAACGTCATCTCGCTTTTTGTATGCTCACGGGGGGATGCGCCGAAAAAGAGGACCGAGGCACTTAACAGCCCCATGTATCCATTGTCGGCAATCGTCAGAGCCACCGCTTTTTCTTCATCGTATACCAGATAATAATCCCACTCTTTTATACGCAGCCGGCTGGCATGGATGAGCGCACGGTCATATTGAAGAAGTGGCTCAGTAGCGTAGCCGGTCGCCGCTAAGGCGCCGTTTTTATTCAAAAGCGGAGAAGGGGCGGTAAGACGGTTTTGCACGGCAATACACCTCTTTCATAAATGCTTGATACCTATAGTAAAGCACCTAAGAAACGTGGTTGTCAATAAAAAAATCACTCCAGCATATCTAAAAGGGCTTCGTACAGATGAAGCGGAGAAAGCTGATAACGGTTTAGCCGCGCCGCAATTTTTTCAACCTCACGCCGTGTCACTGAAACGTCTTCAATAGAATCGATCACCAGCGCCGGGCAGCTGCCGTTCAATATAACCTGAATACCAAAAGATAAATACTGTTGGGGGATGTCCTGTGTTGCAGGCTGCAATGAAGAAAACACCTCATACTTCCAAAGAGGATAAGAGACTGCGGCAGATTTGCTTGACTTTTCCACGTTGTTTTTTCACTCCGATTCTATAATTTTTTGAGCAGTCAATACAAGTAATAAAAATGCAGCTTTTTTATTAAATATTGCATGACAAAGTAAAGAGAAAATATTTTCTTTTGGCATTATAGCAAACTTCAAAATGAAAAGCAAAATCTATAAATTTTTTACAAAATATAGAAAATTGGCGCTGCACTTGGGTTTTTTCCGGTTCCTTCTTAAAAATGGACGAAAAAGGACGAAAATTTTTAAAAAAATCAATTGTGAATAAACCATAAATTTTATAAAGAGGTAAGGGCGTTTACCTTGACAATCGGGCCGGCGTCTGATAAGCTGATATTATAAAAAAATATGGGGCTGTATTGGCTTCGACGGAAAAAAGAAAACATGAGCAGCGGGTAGTGGCGTGAGACCACTATAAAACTCACAAAAACAATAAACGCTAACAATAATAAAGTAGCTCTCGCGGCCTAATATAGGCTGCGTGTCCTGCCTGGTTTGCCGCAGGCCGGGGCCAGGGCATCATTTATGCGGCGTACGTGAACAGTCTCAAGCTTTGCGGGCTGTCATGAATTTATGAAGCTACCGAGGCGGCTGCCTGTCAACCGGCATGCCGAAGGGGGAATCTCGTAGACTGACTGCACCCGGAGATACTGATGCGGCCTTTTTTTCGGACACGGGTTCAACTCCCGTCAGCTCCACCAAAATGATATCTGGCCGAACCCCTGATGCAAAAATGATTATTTTGCATC
>JAUNTE010000338.1 GCA_030538855.1 Oscillospiraceae bacterium | reverse complement strand
AACTTGTTCGACTTCTGGAACAGCTGCGACAGCCGCGAAAGCGGATGCATTACAGATAAGCAACGGGGCGGCGTATACGTTGAAGGTGAATTACAATGATCAAGTATGCATCCCACTGGTGAACGGACAGATTCGTGTTTGGAACGAGGCGCGGTACCTGATGGCGGACCCGACAAACAAAGATATTGCGGTGGAGTGGGTGCTTTCAGGGTCGTGGGCGTTCTGTCCGCGGCGGGACGCGAGCCATGCACTGGGGCTGGCGTACAGACGATGGAGCGGGATATATCTGACGTCTTCACCCAGCGTGACCTCGGACCGGCGGGAAAAACATGACATTGCGGCGCTGGACGAAGAGAGGGCGGCGGCGTTTATAATGGCGCTGAAGCCTGCTGCTTACAAGTATAACGACGGGACAAGCGGGCGGACGCACTGGGGGCTGATTGCGCAGGATGTGGAGGAGGCGATGGCGGCGTGCGGTATCTCAGGTATGGAGTTTGCCGGGCTGATAAAGGCGGAGACGCCGCGGGAGAAAAAGGACGGGACCGCTGAGGCAGAGGGACCGGAATACAGCTACAGCCTGCGGTACGAGGAGTTTGTCGCGCCGGTGATCGCGCTTTTAAAGGCGCAGGAAAAGCGGCTGGAGAGACAGGAAAAAGAGATGGAGAGGCAACAGCAACAATTAGAAAGACAGGAAGCGCAGATAACGGCGCTGTGGGAAAGGGCGGCGGCGCCGGAAAAAGAGAGGGAGGAAAAATAAAATGGCTGTGAGAAAAGAGATGCCGGCGCCGCGCGGGTGCGCGGCCCGGCCCGGCTATAGCTTGAAGCCGGAGTATGTGACGATACACAACACCGGCAACGGGGCCAAGGGAGCGGGGGCGCTGAACCACGGCAAATACCTGCAGGCAAGCGGCGCGTTTAAGACGGTGAGCTGGCATTATGTGGTGGACGACGGGATGGTGGTGCAGTGCATACCGGAAGATGAAAACGCCTGGCACGCGGGAGACGGCGCGGCAGGAACCGGAAACAGGAAGAGCCTTTCAATTGAAATATGCGAGAACCCGGAGAGCGATTTAAAGAAAGCGACGGACAACGCCGCCGAACTGACGGCGGAGCTAATGTTGAGGTATGGCATACCGCTGGAGCATGTGGTGCAGCATAACCACTGGAATGGCAAGAACTGTCCGCACCTGCTCAGGGGGGAACGGCCATATGGATGGCAGACGTTTTTAGATAAGGTGCAGCGCTTTTACGAAGATGCAAAAGCGCCGGAGGATACCACCCCCGAAAAAGAGACGCAGCAGGCCCCTGCAGTGCCGGTGTACACCCTGAACATTGGGCCGATGACGGTGGGAGACAGGCGGACGCTGGTGAGAAAGGCACGGGAGCTTGGACTGCCGGTGGACTGGCGGGAGGCACCGAGATGAAGAATGGCGGGTATGCGGGGGCTGAAGCGGCAGGGCAGACGGAGGTATATGCGCTGAACATGGGGACGGCGGCGATGGGGAACAGGCGGACGCCGGTGAGAAAAGTGCGGGAGCTTTGGCTGCCGGTGAAGGAGGTATGAGGATGGAGCAGAACAACGATTTGCTTTTACAGGTAAAAGTTGCCGCAGCGGCGGCCTGTGGGACGTTTACGGCGCTGTTTGGCTGGATGGGCTGGCTGGTGCTGGGCTGGGCGCTTTGTATGGCGGCGGACTTTATTACCGGCTGCGCGGCGGCGGGGAAAAACAGGGAATGGAGAAGCGAGACGGCGCGAGAGGGCTTGTGGCATAAGCTGGGGATGATCGTGGCGGTGGCGGCTGCAGCGGGGACGGACTGGGTGCTGGGGATGGTTATCAATAACCTGCCCGGTATGGCGCTGCCGTTTACATATTCAGTGCTGATATGCCCGGTGGTACTGGTTTGGTATATTGTGACTGAACTTGGCAGCATTGCCGAGAACGCCGGCCGGCTGGGCGCGCCGGTGCCGGCCTTTTTGACCCGGATATTGGCCCAACTGCAAAAGACCGCTGAAGAGATGCTGGAAGAGGAGAGAGGAGATGACAAATATGATAAGCGTGACAAATAAAAGGAAAAAGGCAACCCCGGGAATTAAAATAAAACAAAAAAAAGAGCCGGCGCCCGTCAGCCAGGACACCAGCCCTTATACCGGCCAAAGCCAGGAAGCGGATTTAAGCCAAAGTGTGAGACGGGACCCCATCATGATGCAGAACAGTTTGCTGGCATCGGCGAAAAAAACCACAGGGACCAAGACCGCCGACGCCACGCGGATAGCCGCGCTGCAACAGCTTTACGCCCAGCAGCGGGCAGAGGCGCAGAACCGCCTGAACCAAACGATGGCGAGCCTGGTACAAAGCTATCAGGAGGGGGAAACACGCCTGAAAAACCGTTTAGACGCGCTGCTTTCACAGCTGAAGACGCAGCACGAACAGGCCGATAGGGCTACCCAGCAGCAGTACGACCGTAGTAGCGGCGCGCTGAAT
>JAUNTE010000337.1 GCA_030538855.1 Oscillospiraceae bacterium | reverse complement strand
CATCATGGTCATCATTTTAGGGTTCGTCTCCTTTACCAGTATGACGACCGATCTCTTCCCTAAAATGGAGCTGCCCTATGTGGTGGTGGTCACCACCTATCCCGGCGCAAACCCTGAAAAAGTTGAGCTGGCCGTGACAAAACCCATTGAGCAAAGCCTTGCCACCACCAGCGGGGTCAAAAATATCACCTCCGTCTCACAGGAAAATATGAGTATGGTGATATTGGAATTTGAGAACGGCGTGAATATGGACAGCGCCATGATCGAGATGAACGGTTCTCTCGACCTTATCAAAGGCCGGCTGGACGATATGGTCAGCAGCCCCATCCTGATGAAAATGAACCCGGATATGCTGCCGCTGATGGTTGCCAGCGTCGATATGGACGGGGTGGACACCGCCAGCCTCTCCTCCTTCGCGCAGGAATCGGTCATCCCCGAACTGGAACGTCTGGACGGCGTGGCCAGCGTCTCGGCCACCGGCCTTTTGCAGCAGCGCTTCGACATCACCCTCAACCAGCAGAAAATAGATAAGCTCAACGATCTTTTGACCGCAAGCGTGGACGAGAACCTGGGCAGCGCCCAGCAAAAGCTGCGCGAGGCCCGGACGCAGCTTGAAAACGGAAAAAATGAACTGAAAACCCAACAGGACAGCGCGCAGAAACAGCTGGTGGACGGCAGTGTGCAGTTGAGCTCGGCAACGGCCACCCTGAACGCCCTGCTCAGTGAAGAAACCACCCTGAACGCGCAAAAGCAGGCTTTTGAGGCCGAAAAAAGCGCCTATGCCCAGGCTGAAAGCGGGTATCAAGCGGCAAACGCAGCTTTGGCGGCCGCCAAGGCTGCCGCACAGCAGCAGGTAGAGCAGGCGAAGGCGCAGATCGTCGCCGCTGTAAACGAGCAGCTGGCCGCCCTGGGGGGCACGGTGCCCGGCCTGCCCCCCAGTATCTCTACTTATGAAGACGCGGCCGCCCTTGCCGGCACATTGGGCCTTACGCTGCCGCCCCTGCCCGACGTTTCCTCGGTACCCGGCAGCGTTGAAGACGCCCTTGCCATGCCGCCCGAAGCCTTTGAAGCCTTTAAAGCCATGGGGGGCGAACAGCTTGCCGGCGTTACGCAGGAGTCTCTGCTGCAGCTGAAAAACGCAGTGGCAACCGCCTCTACCCGCCTGCCCGAGATCGAGACCGAACTGCGCAATATGGAGATGCGTCTCACGACGATAGCGGCCATGAAGCCGCAGCTGCAAAGCGCGCTTGAACAGGCAAACAGCGGCTACGCACAGCTGGAAGGGGGCAAGCTGACGTTCTCCTCCTCCATGGCCGCCGCCCAGTCTCAGCTCTCGCTGGCCGAACAAAAGCTGGACGACGCGCAGGCCGAATTTGAAACACAGCGCGACGACGCGCTGAAACAGGCGGATATCGGCGGTATTTTGACCACGGACATGCTGAAAAATCTGCTTGCGGCACAAAACTTCTCTATGCCCGCGGGCTCGCTGGCCGAGGGCGCCGACAGCTACACCGTCAAGGTGGGCGACGTCATCAAAAGCCGTGAAGAGCTTGAAAACCTGCCGCTGCTCTCGATAGACGCGGACGGCCTGCGCGATATCCGGCTGCGCGACGTCGCGGACATCGCCCTGGTGGACAACGCGGATGAAAATTATGCCAAGATCAACGGCAACGACGGCCTGATCCTCTCTTTTAATAAACAAAGCACCTCTTCCACCGCTGAAGTATCCCAGTCTATCCGCGCCGCCGCCGAACGCCTGCAGGCCGCCTACCCCGGCCTGCATATCACGCCGCTGATGGACCAGGGCGTCTATATCGACATCGTCATCAGTTCGGTGCTGCAAAACCTGCTGATGGGCGCGGTGCTGGCTATCCTGATCCTGCTGCTCTTTCTGCGGGATTGGAAACCCACCCTGATCATCGGCGTCAGTATCCCCATCAGCGTGATGTTCGCCGTGGTACTGATGTATTTCTCGGGCGTCACCCTGAACATCGTCTCGCTCTCAGGTTTGGCGCTGGGCATCGGCATGCTGGTGGACAACAGCATCGTCGTCATCGAGAACACTTACCGTCTGCGCGCTTTGGGCATGTCCGCCGCCAAAGCCGCCGTCAAGGGCGCTGCGCAGGTGGCGGGGGCCATCTGCGCCTCCACCCTCACCACCATCTGCGTTTTTTTGCCCATCGTTTTCACTGAGGGCATCACCCGCCAGCTGTTTACCGATATGGGGCTGACCATCGCATTCTCGCTGGTTGCCAGCCTGATCGTGGCGCTGACACTGGTGCCCGCCATGTCGCAGGGCATGATGGGAAAAACCGCCGAGAAGCAGCACCGCCTGTTCGACAAAATCGTGCATGTCTATGAAAAAGGGCTGGATTGGTCGCTGCGGCATAAAGCCGTCGTTCTGCTCACCGCTTTGGCGCTGTTTGCCGCCAGCATCGTCAGTATCGCCTTTATGGGCACCTCGTTTATACCTGAAACCGACGGCACG